>CANGLL010000030.1 GCA_947454605.1 Methylococcaceae bacterium
CTATGTTTGCCTACTTTGTACATTATAAAAAAGCGCCTAACTCATCTCCCAAATTGCGCTTTATTTTTTCTAAGGCAATCACTTGAATTTGTCTGACTCTTTCTCTTGTTAAATTAAGCGCAACACCAATCTCTTGCAAAGTCATTGAGTTGTCTTGTTCTATACCAAAATGACTGCAAATCACCATCGCTTCTCTCTCATTTAGCAGAGTGATCGATTTTGCTAATAGTTTTTCTAAATCAGCTTGTGTCATTTGATTAAAAGCAGAGGTAAAGCTATGCTGTTCTACATAATCAATAGGTGCAAAGTCTGATTCACCATCATCTTCATAGCCTTCTAATGCCATAGCCGATTGAGAAATGGACAACAAGTTATTCACTTCGTCGACTGAAAGCTTAGTTAAATCGGCTAATTCTTTAATATCCGGTTCTCTACCTTCTCTGTTTAAGAATTGATCTTTGGTACGGAACAATTTATTGATATTAGCTACTTGACCGCATGGCACTCTGACCACTCTTTCGTTGCGAGACAAAGCTCTTGATATCGCTTGTCTGATCCAATATCCAGCGTAGGTTGAGAATTGAAAACCTAAGCGATAATCAAATTTATCAACCGCTTTTAATAAACCTGATTGCCCTTCTTGTACTAAATCTTCAAAATCCAAGAAATTACCTTTGTATTGATTCGCTATAAATAGTACGAGTCTAGAATTTGCGGTGGCAATTTGTTGTCTTAACGCTAACCAACGGCTTTCAGCAAACACCACATCCGCAAAATATTTTTGCATCTCAGCGCTTGATAAGAACAAAAATTGTTCTTCGTAACTGGTCATTAGCTCAGTTAATTTTGCGTGGTTAATGGTATGTCTTCTATTAACACGCTCTAGTCTTTTGAGTATCAACTCTGATTGTTTAGGCCCATGCTGCGCATTGGGTTGATAACAAAGTCCTCTATATTTATAGGCGTAAACAATCACGTCTACAATCTTTGTTAGATCGGTAAATGAGAAACTAAACTCATTGATGACACTGATCAAATTCTGTTTAAGTACGCCGACACTTGCTTCTTCTGCGTACTTTTCTACTAAGACTTGAAAACATTGATTGATCCCAGTCAGATCATTAGTAGAGTCATTATCAACACCAAAATCCTGATCTTGATTGGCGTTAACATCCACTTGTTCATACTGACGCGATAACCAAAGTGCTGTCACTGGAAATTGTGCCAAAGCATTGATTAATTTTTGCTTCTCTTCTTTTAACTGACTGGCAATGTAAAAATTACTATTTTCTGCAATTTCAACAGATTCAGATCCCCTCACCTTTTCTTGACGTATTGATACTGTCAAAGTATCGACAACAAAAGGAACCTCTTGTTTTGATAATTGTGCATTTGAATAAGCCATAACACTAAATCCTCGCAAACAAAATCTTATTATTATTAAGTAAGATCTATCACCCAATATCTGGAATGCAGACTACTTGTTTTTTATGATTAGTTCGCAATTTGTTTACTAATCATTTCACAATAATGTACCAATAAGAAAACATCTTGTCAAAGAATAGTTTTACAAAACATGAACAATTTTTTAATTTAATTGAATTTACGATCACAAAAAACCCTATTATTTGTGTAAAAATATACATTCTACCTTAATAAATAATTGAATATAAATACATTAATTCTATACCCAGTCTTTTAATCGCAAAACATGGACAAGAAAATATTTTGTCCAACTATTGTTGTACAGGTATTTTTTTATTGAAAACGATGCAAAGCATGACAAGAAACCATTAAATCACCATGATTTTTATCGAAAGAAGAAAATAATCACTCAAAAATGGAGCAATGACTTGATTGAATGAGCCACTCACATGTAATCTTGTGATGGCTCAGTTTGAAAGGGTGTTTCTATTTTATTGCAGGCGCTAATTCAAAAATAATGAGTTCAGCAAGATCAGATCCGGTATTTTCAACCGACATTAAAGCACCTGTTTCCCAAAATACATCACCGGCCTTAAATATATTAGTCTTACCATTCTCTACCACTGTTAATGTGCCTTTAACCACATAGCGGGGCCCTGGACCTTCGTGAGTATGCCAAGGGGTTTTAAAGCCTGGCGTAAACTTAACCCGCATGACTTTTGTGTTGACTTGCTCGCTGGGTAACTCAACGGTCTTATCAAGTAATGTTGCCCTGTCCATTGAACCTTGCGCTAATGATTCAGCACTTTGAGCCGCCAACAGAGCAGCCAATGTAATACCAAAAAACGCGCCCATGTACTTAACTTTTAATCTATTCATATTATTGACTCCCATTAGTATTGTGTAACAGCTATTAATTAAACAATATCTTTAATTAACTCCAACATTTGTTCTACTGACATTTTGCCGCTCACTTCCCCACCTTCCAACAAACTACTCGCCAAATCACGCTTATGCTTGTGTAGCTCTACGATTTTATCTTCTATCGTATCTTTCGCAACTAACCGATACACTGTTACAGGGCGCAATTGCCCCATACGATGCGCACGGTCAGAGGCTTGATCTTCAACAGCCGGATTCCACCAAGGATCCATATGAATAACATAATCTGCAGCAGTTAGATTTAAGCCTGTACCACCGGCTTTTAAACTTATTAAAAATAAGTCCCCATCACCCGCCTGAAAAGCATTAACCGCTATTTTGCGTTTAGGAACGGGGGTTGAGCCATCTAGATAATGGTAGGCAATGCCCTTTTTATCTAGCAACCGCCTGATAATGCCTAGATGCCCCACAAACTGACTAAAAACCAAAGCTTTATGTTTATTAGCGAGTAACTCATCAACCAATTCCTCAAAAGCTTGTAACTTTGAGCTAGATAACACGCTTTCTTCCATCACCAAACTAGGATGACAGCAAGCCCGCCTTAACTTCATAATCTCAGCTAATATTTTAAGCTGCTTATGCTCTGCTTTTTCATTACTTGATAAAAGCGCATCCATTGCATTTCTGCGTAAGGCTTCATAAAAAGCCCTTTCCTCTGCACTTAACTCAATGTGCAAGGTCACTTCAGTTCTTGAAGGCAACTCAGTTAATACATCATTTTTTAACCTTCGTAATATAAAGGGTCTGAGTAACTTTCTTAGACGTTGCTGAAGCTCATGATCTTTATTATTCTCGATGGCCTGCGCATAGCGTTGATTAAACTTTTGCAATGTCCCTAACAACCCAGGATTAATGAAATTAAATAAATTCCACAACTCACCTAGATGATTTTCTATAGGCGTACCTGTTGTAATCAATTTAAAGTCCGCTTGCAAGGCCATCGCTGCCTTAGACCGTTTAGTGAGGGCATTTTTGATAGCATGCGCTTCATCAGCCACTAAAGTATGCCAATGTTTATCGACTAATCGATCAGATTCAGTTTGTAATAAACCATAACTACACACGATTAAATCGAAAGGGCCGGCATTATCAAGCATTTCTTGTCTATCTCCGGCACCAAACTGAAAAACATTCAGTGTGGGCGCAAATCGCTGTATTTCTTCTAACCAATTAATACACACTGAGGTGGGCGCTAATATCAGTGTGGGCCCGTTAGGCGCTCTTGCTAGTATTAAAGCGATAGCCTGTATGGTCTTACCTAAGCCCATATCATCCGCTAAACAAGCACCCGCGCCCCAATGAGCAAGACGCATCATCCATTGATAGCCTTCGTACTGATAATCTCTTAATTCACCTTGTAATGTAGAGGGTGGCTTGGGATTTAAATCTCCCATTTCATTCAATCGATTGAGCTGGTCTGTCCAAGGCGCACTGGCTGTTACCGCCATACCCGAGGTAATCTCATCCAACGCTAAAGCTGCTAAAGGATGAAAGCGCACTTTATCTTTATGGACTTCACCGATACCCGTAAGGTCATCTAAACGCTGGCGTAACTCGCGTGTTAGCGCAATAATTTGCCCATCTTCTAATTGCAAAAACCGACTGGTCGAACCGTTTAATAAATTCATAAGGCGCTGCATATCAAGCACTTGTCCGTTATCGACTTCTATATCACCTTCGACACTAAACCAATCTTTCTCTTTTCGCACCGAAAACTGTACTGAAGACAAACCAACTTCACGACTCAGCTTGATTTTCTTGTCTTTGGGCCATTCTAAAATAACAAATTCACCTAACTCTTGTAGTTGTAACAATGTTTCTAGTGAAGTTTCCGCATCATCCAATTTCCAACGCGGTTCTTTAGAAGCATAGAGCTGTGGACACTTATCGAGGACCTGAGCAAGATATTGGTTCTCTAAATCAAAATCACGCGTAGTTTGATATTGCTTACTATCAATCTCGGCAAGCACTGTCATGCCGCCTGTACAAGGAATATAGAGCGGCCCTCCTTCAACAAAGGGCTGTACAAAAATATCTATTTGTATACCTTGTCCCATCGGTTGCAAATGGATGTGTAATCGACTATCGGTCACTACCGTTATCGCTAAATTAGAAGATCCACCAATATCAGATTGCACCGTTAACATAGATGAAATTGAAGCGATAGAATCGATGACCTGTTGACGTGCTGATTGTGGAACGATTAAACCGGTTTGCCCTAATATTTCTGCTACCTGACGATGAGAATCATTGATTGCATATATTTGCAAGCCATTATTGGCTGTCTTATGGGCAATTATTTTTTCTTGATTAATCGGTGGCAACAACGAAATGTGTAATTTATCTTCTACCTCTCTAACTAATAATTGGGGCTCCAATAAACGAATATCGACGGGATGATCATACTGTTCTTGATGCGCCCAAAAGATGGCCGGATGTCCTACCGCTTCTGTAATTGCAACACTGGATAACACGTATTTTTCTCTTGCTGCATATCCATAATAATCCGTTTCTTTAACGATTTGAATATGCGCACAAATGCGTTTGTCTTGTTCTGACAAATAATCAAACTCATCTATAGCATTCAGTAGTTTTTTTAAAGGTATCACTCGCCCTTTAGTCCACTTACCACCGATGCCCAGACGCTGTTCTTTGGGTTCTAAAATAACGTTATCTTTGTGTAACCTTATTGACCAGATAATACGGAGTTCTTTTACGTCATCTGGATCCACTTGAGTAGTCAACTGATTCAATGCATCTAACGCCCTTTGCCAAGAAGAGACTTGGGGCAATAAATTAATGAGTTCAGCAAAAGGTGAATCAGTAATGTCTTGAGCCATTAATTGACAGGTTTCATCTACGTGTCCTAACTGCTCCAACAAAGCCGCACTGATGCAGGCATACCAACCATAACTTAATTGTTTCGCTTTTTGACAATACTCCGCCAATTGCATGACATAAGCGTTATTCGATTCGCCCAGTGTGATTGCATCTATTTCGTTCAACCAAAATAAAAGAAGCCCTTGGAATAAGTGCTCGTAAGCGGACGTTTTATTCGTCGTTAAAAATACACTTTGCTCAATACTGGATTTACCTTGGTAAATATCAAGCAACTCTAGCAACATAAGACTTAAGCCATTAAAAGGATTTAATTCGCCTTGCTTAATGGCTAGTTTTAATTGTTGCCTGAGCAACTGTAGATTGGGTAGTTGACGGCTTTTAAGTAATGCCAAGTTATAAAAATAACCCTCCAGACCTTCAATAACGATATTTCGCTTGCCCGTCTCTTTTTTAAGGACCTTAAGCGCCGTCTGAAAATAAACAATGGCCTCATCATTTTTATTCTCAAGGAATCTTAATGTGCCTAATAACTTTAGACCTTCAAAGGTATAATCCCCAGCCAACCAAGCTTCAGCATCTTTAAAATTACCACGCACTAAACGCTCTGACAGTAGCGCATGAATGATATCTCGATTTGCGGGCCTTTTCTTTCCAAAGAAGGCTTCCAGTAACTTATACTGAAATGAATCATCGATTAAATAGAAATAACTGTCTTTTAAGTAATATTTTAAAACGGTGCTCTTAATGGCATCGGGTAACGCACTAAACCAACTTGAATTGTATTCATTAAAGAAGATATCATTCATGACCTCAGTAAAGTGCTGAGAATATGAATTATAGAAGTGCTCAATATTTGCAGCGAAAGCCACTACATTTTCTTGATATAAAAAAATACGGAGTTGTTTGATAGCATGGTAGATATCAACTCTAGTAGGATAATAGTAACTAGGCTGGGCAATTAAATGCTGCGCCAATTTATTAAACCAGGGCTCATTAACGGCAACACGTGTTATATGCTCAGCTACCTTGCTATTACATTGCCATCCATCAGAGGTAACAAGAATCATACCCGATTGTTGCAATTTTTCTCTTAAATGCAGATCTATCAACGCTAATTTTCTTGGCTCTATACACGCAAGAGAGCGCAATAATATTTGCAAATTAGATTGGACAATAGGCGCATAAACAACTGATAAAACCAGTAATATTTGCTGTTCATCTTTATTGAGGGTACTAAAGAAATTTAAAAATTTATCTTTCATTGATACTTGCTTGTATGACAAAAAGCACACCGGTGTAATGACTAAGACCGGTGTGCTTCAATAGATTACATCTGAAAAATGCAACGCATATAAAGGAATTAACATCCATGTCAACCTAACATCATTTACAGGATATTGGCATAATCTTGTTCTAACTGTCTAAAATTTAATGACGTCATAAATCGACTAAAGCTTAACCACGAAGCCAATCCCATTAAATCTTTGAACTGTGGTGGTAAAAATTGTGGTGCTATCACAGTCCCTTCTTCTACTAAATCGACCAATACCTTCATGTCTTCAATCATCGTCTTACCGCAAAACAATAAGGGAATACGATCTGGCATGCCTTTTATAACGGCTAAACGCATAAAATTATACGTGAGAACAAAGCCTTTCAGGTAAGTTAAATCTTTAGTAAAAGGCATTCCGTTATAAGTACTTCCTCTAAACACTCGACTCGTAAATGTATAACTATCTTCGTCGTCTAAGCCCTTCTCTTTAAAAAACTTGAATATATCCATAAAATCAGCACCCTCTTCAATTAACGTAATCGCTCGCACACGATTAACTAAACGCATCAAACGATATGGCGTAGAACTGAACGTTAATATTTCCATCAATACAGCCAGACCTTCTTGAGTCACTGTCGCTGAAGGGGGACCTTTGCCCAAAAAGGTACAATAAGGTTGAGCTAAGCCATTAAGTGTTGTCCCTAAATGCACCCAGATTTCATGTACTTCAAGCACCCTAATATCGCGCATATTGAACATCGCATCAGCGCGTAACTTAATGTAGTCAGTACCCGCAGCAGCATCAGCCATAATACCGTCACTTAACATGGCTCGTAAGCCATCACCCGGAAAAACGTTTTCGATTTTTTCATTAAGAATCTCAACCGCTTCTTTAGCATTGATCGTTTTGGGCTCTTCACAATCCATCTTTATCAAAGGATTTAATGTTCGCTCCATCATAGTACCAAAGTCGGCAATAGTAGGATCACCTACATGAAAAACATCTTGAGAAGACCCATACAACTCTTGAGAAATATTTGAAAATAACGGAGTGCCCCGCGCTTCGAGCATACTAACAACATCTTGGTATTCTCGACAAATACGCCGCATGATTACACTAAGAGGATTTAATTGACCCAACTTGCGAACTAAATCACGCTCTATTTGATAAAACTCTAACTTCTTATCTGAAGGGTCAAAACCGAGCGCTCTATTTTTATAATAATCAGTGTTTACTTTTGGAGGGTTCTTACACTTATCATCAAAAAATGTCTGTTTAATCCCGTCATCCCATTTGATGGCATCTAAGATACGAATAGGCTGTTGAGCCTTAACAATACGGTCAGATAGCGTCTTAACTTCTAAAAGATAAGTTGAAGGTTTAACGATTTTTTTACTCATATATTGATCACCCATTGGTAATGAATCGTTAGTAGAGGTAGTATTTATACTTCAACTACATATATATCAGAATCTTGACCTATAGATCAACACATAAAATGTTTATCCCATACCTCACTAAACCTTGTATTAAGCCAGCTGTCACATTTCCTTAACAATAACTTAAGATTATTTTAAGACTAAAGTTAGATAATCAACTTAACGCGTCAGCATGAGGATTAGTTATGGATACTAAAATAATACAGACTATTAACACTGAAGAAACTGTGACAGCAACAAGGCGCGACTTTTTAAAGAAACTAGCTTATGGTTCTGTTCTCGCCTTAGGCGGAACTGATATAGCGTCTGCAACAGTTAGATCCATTATTGACCCCCATCACTACGGGCACGGCCACACCTACCCTCCTCATAAAGAAATTAACAAACGCTTAATCCACAGCACCCTAAATAGAAAAACACAAAATGTATCTAAACGTATTGTCCCCGCTAGATCTATACATCTAGTCCATAGGGAAACGGGTGATAAACTTAAAGTAACTTACTTTGAAAATGGGCGGTATATTAAAGACGCACTGCATGAAATTAATCATATACTGCGTGACTTCCATACGAATGACAGTCACCCAATAGACACAGCATTAATCGATCAGTTGTTTGAACTTAAACATACGCTTGGCGTTAACAAACCTATACAAGTTGTATCTGCTTATCGAGCACCAGAAACAAATGCTGCATTACGTAGAATCAGCTCTGGAGTTGCAGAACACAGCTATCACATTGAAGGCAGAGCCATTGATATCCGAATCGAAGGACTTCAAGCTCATACAATTAAAAAAGCAGCCCTATCTATGGCAAAAGGCGGGGTTGGATATTACCCAGAAAGTAATTTTGTCCACTTAGATACAGGTGATATTAGAACCTGGTAATAAAATTTAATGCTTAGGGCTGTTTATCAGCATCGGCATTATTTAAAATAGGCACTGATTCCTCAGTAACAGATTGCCCTGCTTGGAGCAGTTCTGGCGGTAGTGCAAATACTGTTAAATCAGACACATCCTCTAGTTTCTTTAGCTTTGCTTTTAACACATCATCATAAGCATAGATATCTTCATAAAAAGATAAATGATCATTCTGATCTACGAAAGCCGTAGCATAAAAGAACATAACGGGGATAGATTTCTTAAGCGTGACCCTTCGATTCTTTTGCGTTTGAAAAGCTTCATCGATTTCCTCTTTACTTAATTGGTTTTTTAAAACAAATTGAGCTAATTGATCCGGGTTTTCTACTCGCACACAGCCATGACTAAAGTCCCGACGAGAACGACTAAATAAATGATGTGAAGGAGTATCATGCAGGTATACGTCATTTTTGTTTGGGAACATAAACTTAACTTTACCTAACGCGTTTTTATTACCCGGCTTTTGCCTAATTCTAACGTTACCCTGATTGAGACCTGATAGCGTAGCTGAAGAAAATGAGACCGTTTTGGCTTCGCCACCATCTGTCGCAACCATCTCCATATTTTCACCTTCAAGGTAACGAGGATTTTTAAGTAACTTAGGAATAATCTCCTTCTTAACAATGTTATAAGGAACATTCCAATACGGCATGAAATCAATAAAACGCATTTCAGCCATTAAGACTGGCGTTTCATTTTTAGCTGCTTTTCCCACCACCACCCGCATGTTTTTTATATCGGCATTAATTTCATTGACATTATCAAAAGCCCATAACTGAAAAGCTGGAATATTTACAATAATGTAGGCACCGTTACTTAATTCAGGTAACCAACGCAACCTTTCCATGGCGAGTTCAATCTGATCCAAACGCTCACTGATGGGCTTATTTAGCGCCGCAACAGTGCGCTGACCCAAAACGCCATCCGCATCAATACCATGTCGAGCTTGAAAGTTTTTTATACCTGCAACTAACTTATCGTTGTATCGATTCAATTTTTTAAGTTGAATGTCAATATCCTTGGATAAGTCGCCCGTAGCCACTAAATATTGAGCTAATGATGGCGCAGCAGGCAAACTATCACCTGGATTTAACTTATCTGTGACAGATAAATGTAAATCAATATTAGCATTTGCTAAATTTCTATAATTAGCTAACTCATACTTAAGCTTTTGATATTGCTTAAGCTTAGGCTCAACTAGTTCGGTTAATTGCCCAATAGTTTGCTCATTAACATGCTTAACGATAAGTTGAGGTATATCAATAACCTTTTTCTCTCTTAATTTGAGATTAAAATTGATATCTTTAGGATTAATGCGGCCGTAATGCAAATCATGTAAATATCTTATTAGAGATAAACTTAACGCAAGGTCATATCGCACCCACTCTTTATAATTATCAGGAGCTAGAATTGCGGCTTTTGCATGTAGCTGCTTTAACACTTCAGGCTCATAGTCTGCCAAGTTGAGTCCGTTATCGGGAGCTTTATCGATTAAACTTATTAACTCATGCGCATTCTTTTCTGCTTCTGGGCTTGATGACCACAATAACTTATTGCCCGATAATTTATAAAGCTCAGTAAGATCATCAGCACGATTCTCGAAGTTAATCCGCTTTAAATCCGAAAGTTGTTTGGAGCTAATAAGCGCAGCAATTTGCCCAGCAATCACTTTATTGCTATCTAATGAACTAATAGCGTCTTTTATTTGCTCGATAAAAGGTGTGTCTTTATGTTCGACAACATCTGCATAAGAAACTTGCTGGATGACACAACCCAACATGGCTGTTAAAACAGAAAATTTTAAACAGAACTCTAGTTTGTCCACAAACGTTTCTTGCACATTCAACCTATTATTTATAGTTATATCTATGTTAAATTCAACCGCTTATTTTATATTGCGCACAAACTGATTAACAAGCAATAATCTTAATCATATCAACAAATTCTTGGCAACGGATCTTCTTCTAATTCTTGTAAAATTCGCTCACCACCCAACTCTGTCTCTAAGAAAGCATGCGCTCGACCTTGCTCTATTCGACCTATGATAGCCGCATCACCATAACCTAATGCATGCAACTTAGTGACTGCAGCCTCAGCAAATTCAGGCGCAATGACAGCTACTACACGGCCCTCACATGCCATATATAATGGATCATACCCTAACAAATCACACACCACCCTGACCTGCTCATTAACAGGGATACTTGCAGCGTATAAGCGAACTGACTGATGAATAGCTTGAGATATTTCATGCGCTATCGTTGCCACCCCACCCCGCGTTGGATCTCTCATAAAACGCAGACCTTCGAAACTTAATAAAGCTTCCGTAATAGGCAATACAGACGCAGCATCAGATTGCAAAGAGCCGGCTAACCCAAACTGTTCTCTGGCTAACATAACAGCAGCACCATGATCGCCTGCCGTGCCGCTTAATAATACAAAATCACCTAATTGAATCTGATTTAATCCTAATCGATACCTAGCGTCTCGTTGACCTATACCTGTGGTAGCGAGATAAATACCGCCACCTTGCCCTCTTCGTAATACCTTAGTATCACCGGCAACAATCTTAACATCACATTCCAAACAGGCCTGTGCCATGCTTTGTACAACTCTATCTAACACAGCTAACTCTAAACCCTCTTCTATAAAAGCATTAAGTGTCAGATAAAGTGGCTTAGCACCCGAAACAGCTAGATCATTAACCGTACCATGCACCGCTAAACTACCAATATCTCCTCCCGGAAACTCGAGTGGCTCAACTGTAAAACCATCTGTACTCACAACCAGCTCTGAATTATTGCATTTAAAAGGGATAGATGCCGCATCAGACTGGGTATCTAACAATTCATTATTGAGGTGATAAGCAAATATTTGCTCGATCAGTTCTTTCATTAAACGCCCCCCATTACCATGGGCAAGCAGAACATGCTGATCTTTAAATTGTGTTTTCTTAGACTGTCTATGCACCATGATATGAATTTGTTAACAGACTGCTGTTAATAATGTTTAGTCGTTTAAGCGAGCAATTGTTAAAATTGCCATACACTGATTTTGGATAGCTAATATGTTTGAGTTTTACCTTGATACGACCGACCATCTACAACTGGCTCGATTTAATAAAAGCATCCCGTTAAAAGGGATCACGACTAACCCAAGCATCTTAGCTAAGTCGGGTGTTGGCCTAAAAGATACCTTAACTAATTGCGCAAAAATATTGGGCACTGAAACCCGCTTTCATGTCCAAACTGTCAGCAATACAACGCAAGAAATCATCAATGAAGCAGAACAACTCAATGCGCTACCCTACGACATTGTAGTCAAAATTCCTGCCACAGAAATAGGTCTTGCAGCTATCAGAGCACTTAAAACCAAAAATATCCAAGTACTCGCTACGGCTATTTATTCTGTACAACAAGGTTTTCTTGCTGCTTTATGTGGCGCAGACTATCTTGCACCTTATGTTAACCGAATTGATGCCATGGGTGTGAGCGGCATTAATGTCGTTGCAGATATACAACTATTAATTAACCAACAAGGTTTAGAGTCTAAATTATTACCCGCCAGCTTTAAAAACACCCAACAAGTTATGGATGTACTGAAACTGGGGGTTCAGGCGATTACGCTTCCCGTAGAAATTGCTGATCAAATGATTTCTCACCCAGCGGTACAGCTCGCCGTTAATCAATTTGAAAAAGACTGGACAACAGCTTTTGGTGACCAATTAAGTTTCGAAAGTTAAGTTTATCATAACACCGGAAAATTCACTTGGTTTTGCCGGTGGTATCTAAGTGAGTCAAATACAGCCGCATATCAAACTCTAGCTGATGATAACGGGGCTCCATGTACTCGCATAATTTATAAAACGCCTTGTTATGCTGCTTTTCTCTTAGATGCGCCAACTCATGTACCACTATCATTCTCAGAAAATCTTCAGGTAAATTTTTAAAAACCACGCCAATGCGAATTTCGTTTTTAGCTTTTAATTGATTACCTTGTACTCTTGAAACAAAAGTATGCAAACCCAGCGCTTGATGCACCACATCAATCTTATCATCATAAACAATTTTACTGAGTGGACTGGACTGACGTAAATATTGATTCTTTAAGTCCATGACATAGGCATATAACGCTTTATCTGTCTTAACATCATGGCACAGTGTATATTTTTTAAGTAAATAAGCTTGTAACTTATCTGACTTTATAAGTTGAATCACTTGCTCTTTTACATCGGCGGAATACCCTGCCAAATATTTTAAGTTATAGGATGACTCTGCACTCATCGCAACATTCAATCCCAAGGTGGTAGATCTCCGTCATAAGCTACGAAACGCTTATCCGTCGGATAGGTGAAGACTCCCGAGCTGGTATTTTTAGAGGGTGTAACAATACTCTCCACCGGATCTAAAATGTCTGATCGCCAAGCATCGAATAGAGAAATATCTAAGTTAACTGGAACATACCATTTTTTATGAGTCGGATCCCATCTTGCACCTAGTGCTTTAGCCGCATCTTTTTGCGCATAAGGGACATTGAGATATATTTTTGATTGGATCATCATTAAACAATAATCATGCAGTTTTCATAACACTTATTATAAAACATTAGATCTCTGGCTATTGTAATTATTGATCCAGATCACTTATAACACGCAATTTGTAACAGAACGGTAACAAGTGGTTTGCTATAATGCTGACTAGTAATATTTCATTTTCTTAATTAATAATGTCAAACTTTAATATACTAGTTGTTGAGGATGAAGACGCCATCAGAGGCATGCTCATGATGGTATTGAATCAAGCGGGTTTTACCCCCTTTGAAGCCGCAGATGCTGAAGATGCTCAGAAACAATTAGATACACGCTCTCATGATCTAATACTACTTGATTGGATGTTACCTGGTATTAGCGGAGCCGAATGGGCTAGACGTTTAAAAAAAGAACCCGTCTATAAAGATATCCCCATCATATTATTGACCGCTCGTGGTGAAGAAGAAGATAAAGTCAGAGGACTTGAAATTGGTGCTGATGACTATATGACTAAGCCCTTTTCACCAAAGGAACTTATTGCGCGTATTCGTGCAGTATTACGCAGAAGTGGAAAGATCCAAGGCCAAGTTCAGATTATTCTAGGGGATTTAACGCTCGACATCGAACAACACAGGCTCACAATAGGTGATCAACAGTTAGATGTTAGTCCCACCGAATTTCGTTTAATGCATTTCTTTATGATGCATCCCGATAAAGTATACACACGCACCCAGTTGCTTGATCAAGTTTGGGGCCGTAGTGTATATATAGAAGAACGTACTATTGATGTACACATTCGCCGTTTAAGAAAAATCCTAGAAGAATACGGTAGAGAAGAATTAGTGCAAACTGTTCGTGGCTTTGGATATAGATTTTCTTTAGTAGACTAAAAGCATGCGCATTTGGGGTCGAGAAATCACCAACATCACCCTCCAATTACTATTAGTTTTAATAATAGGGGGTGCCACCGGTCATATTGTTATCCTGCTATTCTTGCTGATGTTCAATATAATCGTTCAGCAAATTATCCAAATAAATCGTTTCGAAAAATGGATACGAAAAGGGGGCGGCGCAAAATCTCCTAAAGCAAAAGGCGTCTGGGAAGACATCTACTACCATATATACCGCCTTAAAAAAATTGAAAAACGTCGCAAGAAAAAACTCCGCGTTATTATTGACCAATTTAGGCAATCAACAGAAGCTTTACCTGATGCCGTTATCATCCTGGGCTCACATGATGAAATTGATTGGTCTAATAAAGCAGCGAGACATGTTTTTGGTTTAAAAAGTACAGATAAGGGCCAACGCATTCCAAACCTAATTCGGTTTCCTGAATTTATACGCTACCTAAAATCGGGTAATTACAAACAATCTGTTATCTTGCCCTCCCCAATAAATAACAAAGTCTCCTTAGAAGTCAGAATCATACCCTACGGAGCGGGGCTTCGTTTGCTTTTAGCCCAAGACATTACTCAGCTAAAACAAATGGAACGGATGCGAAAAGATTTCGTAGCCAATGTATCTCATGAGCTTAGAACTCCACTCACTGTATTGAAAGGTTATATTGAAACTTTACAAGACATGGATGATCAGAACTCGCCGTTATTGACCAACTCATTCATACAAATGCAAGGCCAAACTGAGCGCATGCAACATTTGGTGGATGATTTATTATTATTAGCACGCTTAGAAACTCAGCAGAAAAAAACGAGCTGCGTTCATGTACCTGAGCTGTTAATGCAAATATGCAAAGAAGGTGACACCCTAAGACACTCGAGTAATCGAATAGAACTGACTTTAGAGTCTGACGCAAACATAGTCGGTGAAGAACAAGAATTACGCAGCGCATTTACTAATTTGGTAAACAATGCCTTGAAGTATTCAAGCGATGATTCCGTCGTAAAAGTGCGTTGGTATCAAGACAGTCAGTTCGTTATCCTAGCCGTTGAAGATAAAGGTGAAGGTATTGCAAAATATGACATCCCCAGAATCACAGAACGTTTTTACCGAGTTGAAACTAAGAGAGCCAAAAAAGTCAGCGGCACTGGTTTAGGACTGGCTATTGTAAAACACGTATTGATGAGACATGACGCACACCTCAGTGTGAACAGCGAACTATCAGTGGGCAGCTGTTTTAGCTGCCATTTTCCCATTAAAAGAATTTGTAATTAATTCTTTTCAGCTAATATAGCCAGTGCGACAGCCTCGGCTACTTTAATACCATCCACACCTGCAGAAAGGATGCCTCCAGCATAACCCGCACCTTCACCCGCTGGATATAAGCCCTTCGTATTAATACTTTGGAACTGTGCATTTCGTTTGATACGAATGGGCGATGAGGTACGCGTCTCCACCCCTGTTAACACGGCATCAGCCATCGCAAAACCTTTAATCTTTTTATCAAAAGCAGGTAACGCTTCACGAATGGCCTCTATCGCATAATCAGGCAAAGCGGTGCTTAAATCACCTAGCTTAACACCTGGCGTATAGGAAGGTTTTACTGAACCTAATGCTACAGAGGGCTTATTAGCTATAAAATCCCCAACTAATTGCCCCGGCGCTTGATAAGTCTCGCCGCCCAACACATAGGCTCTGGCTTCTAACGCGCGTTGAAAATCAATACCCGCCAAAGGATGTCCAGGATAATCATCGGGGGTTATGCCCACCACAATACCACTGTTGGCATTACGCTCATTACGTGAATACTGACTCATTCCGTTAGTCACCACATGGCCCACTTCAGAAGTAGCTGCCACAACAGTACCACCAGGACACATACAAAAACTATAAACCGCACGACCATTTTTACAATGATGCACTAATTTATAGTCAGCCGCCCCCAGCAAAGGATGTCCGGCATTTTTACCAAACCGACATTGATCAATCAATGATTGAGGATGTTCAATTCTAAACCCCACAGAAAATGGTTTAGCCTCTATATAAACGCCTTGCTCATAGAGCATTTTAAAAGTATCCCGCGCACTGTGCCCTACAGCCAATACGATATGCTGACTTGTTAGCGTTTCACCCTTAGCTAAGGTAACGCCTGTCACCTGTCCTTGTTCAATATTAAGGGTATCAACCCGGCTCTGAAAACGTATCTCACCGCCCAGTGATTCAATAGTCGCGCGCATCTGCTCAACCATAGACACTAATTTAAAAGTACCAATATGGGGCTTACTCACATGCAGAATCTCAGCAGGAGCGCCGGCTTTAACAAACTCGGTTAATACTTTTCTGCCGTAATGATGAGGGTCTTTAATTTGGGTATAAAGTTTACCGTCAGAAAACGTACCTGCCCCACCCTCACCAAATTGCACATTAGACTCAGGATTAAAAATGCTTTTACGCCATAAACCGAAGGTATCTTTAGTACGCTCTC
>CANGLL010000031.1 GCA_947454605.1 Methylococcaceae bacterium
CCACTATAAAAATGCCAACCTGAATAGATTAATACAGCTAATGTAACTAAAGCGACCTCTGGCCAGAACCAGCGCCCTACTGATGACCCTAATTCTGGCAGCCAACCGAACATATCAGTCAGCATTAAGATCGCGCCAAAAACTCCTGCGACTATCGCTTTATTCATGAGTTTTTTATATCGAAGCAACTCTAACTGTTCTTGTACTTCTGGATCCTCATAAGACTCCATAACAGCTGCGTCAAACCCAGCTGCTTTAACCGTATTAATCAAGAGAGCTGTAGCGACATTCCCACGTATTAAAGCTGAATGATCAGCGAAGTTAACATTAACAAAATCTACCCCTGCAACTGCAGATAAAGCACCTTCAATTGCACTCACACATCCAGCACAACGCATTCCTAAAATAGAGAGTTGTATTTCATCCTGCGTAGTACTGATTTTCATGTTTTAACCTTCAATTAAACTTATCAAGAGTCATTAACTCACAGTGAAACCCGCATCGGAAATCACCTTTACTAAAGAACCTAAATCAATTTGGGTATCGTCAAACTGAATAGTCACTTCATTGGCTTTAAATGCAGCTGAGACTGAAATAACGCCATTGATCGGTGATAATTTACTAATAACATTAGCTTCACACCCGCCACATTTCATTCCGGTAACACTCAAAACTTTATTTTCAATCATCTATTTTCTCCTTAGCTTTATATTCACTCTTTATATCATATTCGACTATTGACTAGTAAATATGATACAACTTGTAGAAATATCATTGACTGATATATTTGAATAATGCGGCATCAGTTACAATGTCATTAAATCTAATTTCATCTCGTTTTTGAACTACCTATGCAACTTAATACGATTACAAATCAAACAATAGCGCTAGCAGGTATTGCTCAAGCAGCTGCATTAGTACAACAACTCGCTGTAAAAGGCAGCTGTGATCAAAACGCATTAGAAGCATGTGTTTCAAGTTTACTTAAGATTGACTCTGACAGTGTTATCGATGTCTACGGCAGTTTAGGTGCGCTTACACTCGGTATTAATCAACTCAACGTTCAAATGGCGGGACTTAAAATTCCTAATCCTGAACAAGCCCGCTATTCAGCTAGTTTAGTATTTCTAGAAAACCAGTTATCAAGTCGTAAAGATTTATTACAAATCATCAATACGGGGATTGTTAAGGCTCAATCACAGAGCGAACATTTTGGGCCATTACATGAAAATGTATTGGCGAATTTTAGTGAGATTTACCAGAATACTATTAGTACGTTACAACCTCGAATAATGGTCAATGGCAATCCTGATTATTTATCAAGAAATGAAACGGCCAATAAAATAAGAACCTGTTTGTTAGCGGGGATTCGCTCAGCCATTTTATGGCGCCAATGCGGTGGTACGCGTTGGAAGTTCCTTTTTTACCGCAAAAAAATTCAAGCTGAATTACAAGAACTGTTGAAGCAAATTTGATTGTTTTAGTATGTCTACTTTAATTGAAGTTGAACATCTCACCCGTTATTTTGGGAAGATATTGGCTGTTGATAACATCAATTTCAACGTAAAGAAGGGAGAAGTTCTTGGCTTTTTAGGCATTAACGGTGCCGGCAAAACAACCACCATGCAAATGCTCAGTGGTTGCCTTGCGCCCAGTCTAGGATCCATCAAAATTAATGGCTTTGATATTCTTAGAGAACCCTTATTAGCCAAACGTAGTATTGGTTATTTACCTGACACACCCCCACTTTATAAAGATCTGAGCGTAAAAGAGTTTTTATTTTATTGTGCACATTTACACGCCATACCCAAGTCAGATATAAATCTGGCGCTAGATATTGTCTTGACACGTTGCGGTTTAACGAGTGTCACAAATCGACTGATAGCTCATTTATCAAAAGGCTTCCAGCAACGCATCGGCATTGCTCAAGCTATTATTCACAACCCTGATGTAATTATTCTTGATGAACCAACTGTTGGATTAGATCCACTGCAAATTATCGAAATACGTGAGCTCATCAGAGAATTAAGACAAGATCATGCTGTTATTCTTTCTACACATATTTTGAGTGAAGTTCATGAAACCTGTACTCATTTGCAGATCATTAATCAAGGTAAATTAATTGCAAAAGAACGTGTCGATTCAATAACCCAATCTATCAATGAAAGTAGTTTGATTATTAAAACCGCTTTCCCTATTGATGCCGAATCTATCTTGTCCATTAAGGGTGTGCGCAACCTTGAAGTCTTATCGAATAATCAATTCAAAATCAATTTTAAACTCACACAAGACCCCACTCAACAAATTTCCGAAACCATCATTAATAAGGGTTGGGGGCTAATAGAGATGTCACCCAGTAAACAAAATATAGAGACTTTATTTATGGCTTTAACGAAGGCGAATAATAACTCATGATCTTTACTATTGCGATACAAGAGTTTAAAAGTCATTTTAAAACACCCTTAGCGTGGGTGTTATTTGCAGTCTTACAAATTATTCTTAGCTATCTATACTTAACACAAGTTGAAACTTTTGATTTAATGCAAGATAAATTAGTTGGAATTGAGGGTGCACCCGGTTTGACTGACATAATTGTGACACCGCTATTTAGCAACGCCGCTATCATTTTATTATTAGTGACTCCTTTGTTAACGATGAGAGTCATTTCTGAAGAGCGTCGTAATAAAACTTTGCCTCTATTGCTTGCCGCTCCTCTCTCAGACACTGATATCATTTTGGGTAAATACTTGGGGACATTAGCTTTACTATGGCTCATTGTTATCATTATAGCTCTCATGCCACTATCATTATTATTAGGTGGAGATCTTGATATGGGCAAGTACTTAGCCAATGTATTGGCAATTACTTTGTTAGTGGGAGCATTCACATCAACAGGCTTGTTCATGTCCACGTTAGTAGATCATCCTACTGTTGCAGCCATCGGGACTTTTGGCATCTTATTAATTCTGTGGCTATTCAATATCAGTAAGACCATGAGTGACCAGCCCAATGAGTTACTAGAATATTTGTCACTATTAAATCATTTTCAAAATATTCAAACAGGCCTTTTAAGTACTAATGATATTTTATATTTTATTTTGTTTGTTACTTTCTTTATCGTTTTATCAATCTACTGTCTTGCTAATCATCGTTCACAAAAATGACTTTAATAACGCGCATTAATCGGCGAATACGTATGAAAAATAGTTTTACCACAATGATTAGTATTGTGTTGATAATCACGCTTGGGTGGCTAAGTAATAACTATATATTACAATTTGATATTACGACTAGTGCAAGTAATACTTTATCTTTAGATAGTCAAAAGGCATTGAATGCGTTACCTGACCCGATCCGTATTACGGCCTATATTGAAAAGGGACAATCTATACGAAGTCAAATATCGCAATTAGTTAATCTATACAAAGAAAAAAAATCGAATCTCACTTTAAGTTTTATAGATCCACAATTAAACCCTGAAGTAACCCAAGCTATTGATACTGATTCTGAGGGGATTATTCTTATTGAATACCAGAGTCGTATTGAGAAACTAGACTATATCGATGAAGACTCTTTAACCAAGTCATTCTTAAAATTTGCAAATATAGATAGCCAATCAGTCAATATTCAACCAAAAACAAATAGTGGAATGACATTAGATTTATCAGATTCGCAGATATTACTTATGAATTTCGTAAACTTGCTTATCTTGCCATTATTGTTCTTAATAACGGGTTTCATTATTTGGCATAAACGTAAAGCGGCCTAATCAATCCATTTAACTGATTGCATTTGCATTAGGTTTTATCGAAACGCCGACTTACAATACGCAAATCACTACTTTAGATGTTTCCTAAAACATGTCATTAAAAAAAATCTTTATCTCTTTAGCTCTACTTTGCTTAATTGCGGGTTCAATCAGCATTATTTATTACACTTATCCCCAGCAATATAATAAAGCGGGCATTAAGCCCCCCGAAACGATTTACAATCAAGCTAAAGACAATAGTAGCATTGAAAAACCTTGTTCAAATCTGCATCCAGAATGGCGAGCTGCGCAAGTAATTGAGGATGTTTCAATTAACGCATCCCCCGATTGTGAGCCAGATAATCCCTATGAAGTTGCAACCTCAGTTAAAGGTACTAACAATGTATCGATGGGCACATTGATGCAAACAGACTTTGCGCAGGATGCATTAACCCTAGGTGAAGATTTAGATAAGGATGGCGACCCAGATGTCATCAATATCAAGTTAGAAGTTGTAGAATTAAATGGCACAAGTCCTGATGGTGAGTTTTTAATCAATACCTATGATATTGCGCCCGGCATTCAACCCGGCTTGTGGGTGTATGCGCCAAAATCTCGTGGCATGGCAGTTAAAAATTACAATTCATTGGTATCTAATCCTTTATTAAGAGCCCCCTCACCTGTGATACGTGTTGAACAAGGTGATAAAGTTTATATCACTTTAGAGAATACGCATTATTTACCTCACACGATACATTTGCATGGTGTGGATCACCCTTGGATGACGGCTAAGGGTGAAGATAACGATGGCATGGAAGAGCACTCTGTGTTTCCGGGGAAAAGTCATACCTATGAAATACAACCCAGACACGTAGGCACTATGCTTTATCATTGCCACGTGCAAACGGCTCAACATTTCATGATGGGCTTAGGGGGCATGTTTATAGTTGAAGAAAATCAACCTAATAATTGGTTACAAACATTTAACGTCGGAGCCGGAGTGGTAAGACACCCGTCTAATGCAGTGAAAAAGGTTTATAACCAAGAATACGACTTACATTATCAATCGATCGATAAGATGCTGGCTCATATCATTCAGGAGGCTAATGATCCACGCTTAGTCGCTCAGCATATGGCACGTGATTACAATATGACGGAGTCCTTTGAAAACTACTTCTTACTGAATGGACATTCTTTTCCTTATACGCTAAGGGATTCAATGATTATCTCTTCAGAAAATGAAGACATTAAATTACATGTCGCTAATTTTCAACGCAGTGCAATTGCTTTACACATACATGGCCATAAAGCCAGGGTAACGGCCTTAGATGGCGTTGACCTTACTGAAGCACAGCAAATTACCAGAGATGTGCTTGATATAGCCACTGCTCAACGTAATGATATACATATTAAAACTCAAAATGATGGTTTACACAGTTATGGACCTGGCTTATGGATGTTTCATGACCATGTACCCACCGGCACAACCACTGATGGTATAGAACCCGGTGGCAATATGGCTATACTTGCCTATAGTTCATTCTTAGATGAGCAAGGCATGCCAAAGATGCATGAACATTTATTAGATCAAATATTTAATAAAGAGTATTACGCAAAAAGACAGGCGGTATGGACGGAAGGGGCGTTTAGCGCATTATTGGGGGATGCCGGAATTATTGAGCCCAACTATTTACATATTCTACTATTTGGTTTAGCGATTGGATTATTGATAGGTTTGTTTATCTTGTTAATACTGGTGATTAAAAGGAAATTAAAATCATGAAAAAATTCTTAGTAGGCTTACTACTTATCAGCACATTTCAACCTGTTTTTGCTATGGAACATGGTGGCATGATTATGGATGAAAAAGGCATGATCATGAATGCAAATCCCAACAGGTTACCACGTGATTGTCCACAAATATCAGAAAATGTAGATATTACTATACGAGCGGGTCAACAATATGCTGAGAAATTTACCGGCAAAATGTTCGCCTTTAATACCCAAGAATGGGATGTAAAACCCTGCGCTAAAATCAATATAACCTTTATTAATGATGACCAAATCCGCCATCAATTGATGATTCATGGTTTACCTGGGTATTTATATCCTGATGGAATGTTCCATTTAGAACTTAACGGCACGGGTCAACTGCAAGCATCACTAATTTTGCCGAGCCAAAAGAAAACTTACCTAGTGCATTGCGAACTTCCTCAACACATGGAAAAAGGCATGAAAGCTCAATTGAAAGTGGATGGTGGTGATGGTGATTTACCTAGCATTCCTGGCATTAGTGCACCTGTTAATGCAGATTTCTACAAAACTAATTGGAGCCAATACTCATTGGCAATTATTGCAATCAGTATTTTAATTGGAGTGGCGTTTGTGTTATTAACCGTCATATATGCTGATAAATTAGCATTCCTACCCAAAAGTATCAAAGCAAGACTTAACAAAAATAAATAGCTAGCCCGAACAATCTAACTCAATTAACTTAACTTATTATCCTATGAACAAACCCTACGTTTTCTTCGCACTAATAATTTCGTTGATTTCAACCCTAACCCACGCTGAAGAAATTGGTTGTGTAACCACAACATGGAAACTCATTGGTTCGAATAACAAGATCTGTATTCAAGCTTTTGATGATCCAAAAGTGCAAGGTGTATCTTGTCATATTAGTCAGGCAAAAGCCGGAGGCATTTCAGGCGCATTAGGTGTGGCTGAAGACCCATCACAATTTTCTATTGCTTGTCGTCAAATTGGTCCTATCGTAATTAAAGATAAACTGCCTGATGAGGAAACTGCTTTTACTGAAAGCACTTCACTTTTTTTTAAAGAAACTAAAGTATCACGATT
The DNA here is from genome assembly GCA_947454605.1 of Methylococcaceae bacterium. Classification (GTDB taxonomy): domain Bacteria; phylum Pseudomonadota; class Gammaproteobacteria; order Methylococcales; family Methylomonadaceae; genus Methylobacter_C. The sequence continues at coordinate 6,608 of CANGLL010000031.1, forward strand.
ATTTGACGCAAAGCGCAATACATTAGTTTATGTTGCCATTAGCCGTAAAATCATTGATGGAGCACCCGCAAATAGTATTTCTACAGTACCGATCATGCCGTGGAATCAAAATAACTAATCAAGAAAGTTGACTTTATTAGCGCTAAAGTTAAGTTTATGTTTCACTATCAAACAACACATTATTAATAATTTAAAGGAGGCATTATGCATAAGATAACAAAAACAAATAAATTACTTCTTGGCTCTATATTCATCATTGGCACATTGGCAGTTAGTAACACTGCCTATGCTGAATCAACTGATCCGGCATCAGTACATGAAAGCCACCACGAACAAACAAACTCAGAATGGCCAGGCGTATATAACGGATTTTTACCCTGTGAAGATTGTACTGGCATTAAAACTTCTCTAGCGCTTAACAGCAACAATACCTACCTATTGATTAGACAATACGTCGGCAAATCTGAAAGAGAAATCGTAGAAAAAGGAAAATTTACGACGGGAATTAATAATACGACCTTGGTACTAACGCCTCGCAATAATCTTGAAGCAACCAATCATTACTATTTAGTAGGCGATAACAGCCTCACTCAACTTGATATCAACGGCAATGCCATTACTGGAAAAAAAGCAGATAAATATGTTTTGAGAAAAAATGATTTAAAACCACCCAAAGGTGGACACGCAGGACATTAAGTCTTAAATCCCCCTACCCTTTTTTAAATACTGGGTAGGGGTGTAAAAAGGCTTTAACGATTAATTCTGTTATCAATAAGTTCTGCCACCACACTAGGGTCAGCTAGCGTTGAGGTATCACCCAAATTTTCTAATTCATTGGCCGCTACTTTTCTAAGTATGCGACGCATAATTTTACCTGAACGTGTTTTTGGCAAACCGGGCGCCCATTGAATAATATCAGGATAAGCAATAGCACCAATTTCCTTACGAACTAACGCTTTTAATTGATTTTTAAGTTCGTCAGACGATTCGACACCTTTATTAAGAGTGACGTAAGCATAGATCCCCTGCCCTTTAATATCATGTGGATACCCCACAACGGCCGCTTCAGAAACACATTCATGTAATACCAAAGCACTTTCTATCTCAGCCGTACCCATCCGATGGCCAGAGACGTTAAGCACGTCATCAACACGACCTGTAATCCAAAAATAGCCATCTTCATCACGACGCGCACCATCACCAGCAAAATAATATCCGGGATAATGATTAAAATAAGTATCGATAAAACGAGGATGATCACCATAAACTGTGCGTGCTTGACCTGGCCAAGAAGCACTAATCACTAACACGCCTTCTGCGACACCTTTCATCAAAACACCTTGAGCATCCATAATCTCTGGCTTGATACCAAAAAAGGGTAAGGTAGCAGAACCGGGTTTTAAGTCAGTAACACCCGGCAAAGGCGTAATTAATATCCCCCCTGTTTCAGTTTGCCACCAAGTATCCATAATAGGACAGTTCGCCTCACCGACTTGATGGTAATACCATTCCCAAGCTTCGGGATTAATAGGCTCTCCAACACTACCTAATATGCGTAAAGAATCCCGCCGAGTATGCTTTACGAACTCGTTACCATGAGCCATTAAGGCTCGAATAACCGTAGGTGCGGTATAAAATATATTGACCTGATGTTTATCAATAACCTTCCATAAACGATCTACTTCGGGATACGTAGGAACACCTTCGAATACTAAAGTAGTAGCACCATTACATAAGGGGCCATAGATCATATAGGTATGACCCGTAATCCAACCGATATCAGCAGTACACCAATAGATATCACCCTCTTGATAATCAAAAATGTATTTATGCGTAATGGCTGCATACAACAAATAACCTCCTGTGGTATGCAAAACACCTTTAGGTTTACCCGTTGAACCCGACGTATAAAGGATAAATAAAGGATCTTCAGCAGACATTATTTCAGCAGGGCAAACGCTAGAAGCAATGGCCATCGCTTGGTGATACCAAACATCTCGATCATTCAGCCAAGCAACAGAATTACCGGTGTTTTTTATAACGATCACTTTCTTGACATTGGGGCATGATAAAACCGCTTCATCAACGCTGGATTTGATAGGTAGAATTTTACCGCCTCTATAGCCTTCATCGGCGCAGACGACAAATTGACAATCAGAATCTAATATTCGATCTTTTAAAGCTTCAGCTGAGAAGCCACCAAATACAATGGAATGTACTGCCCCAATCCTTGTACATGCCAACATAACAGTAGCTGCTTCCGAAAGCATTGGCATATAAATACACACTCGGTCGCCTTTTTGGACACCTAAGTTTTTTAAAACATTGGCAAACTTGCAGACTTCTGTATGTAATTCCTGATAAGTAATCGATTGACTGTGTTGAGGATCATCACCTTCCCAAATAATGGCTACTTGATCCCCACGAGCAGGCAAATGTCTATCAACACAGTTGACACTAACATTAAGCTCACCCCCATCAAACCAACGAATATGTCCTGTACGATAATCACACGTTTGCACCGTATGCCACGGTCTATGCCAATCTAAAAACAGTTCAGCTTGTTGCGCCCAAAATTTATCAGGCTCATTAATTGAGTGCTGATACATAGTTTTATAAGACGCACGATTAATGTGTGCCTTGTCTGCTATGGCTTGATTCACTTTATAAACTTTACTTTCTGACATTACGTATTCCTAAACCTCACTGTTTACTGCACACTTTAATTAATTATAATTTTTTTTGCACTACATTTACTTAAATATACTTAATTTAAATAGTTAAGCGTAAACTACCTAACGTTTTCGATTCGAAAAAACCTTTCCTTAAGGATAGTCGCCATGTCCACATCTACAAATTATATACGCTGGTTTAATGAATTAACGATAGATGATATTCCTTTAGTGGGAGGTAAAAACGCCTCATTAGGTGAAATGTATCAAGAACTGTCATCACAAGGCATTCAAATTCCTAATGGCTTCGCTGTAACAGCAGAAGGTTACCGTTATCTTTTAGATCAAGCTAAAGCATGGGAACCTTTACACAGTGCCTTAGATAATCTTAACCCAGATGATGTCACCGATTTGGCAGAACGAGCACGTACCGCGCGCGACATTATCTATGCGGCCCCATTTCCATTAGATTTAGAACAACAAATCATAGCTGCTTATGCAAAATTACAAATGCAATATGGTGCTGAATTGAGTGTCGCTGTCCGCAGTTCAGCAACAGCCGAAGACTTACCTACCGCTAGTTTTGCTGGTCAGCAAGATACTTATCTTAATATTCGTGGCAATGTAGCTTTGTTAGAAGCTTGTAAACGGTGTTTTGCTAGTTTATTTACGGATCGAGCTATTCATTACCGTATAGATCAAGGTTTTGATCATTTTAAATTAGCCTTATCAATTGGCATTATGAAAATGGTTCGCTCTGATCTTAATGCCAGTGGCGTCATGTTTTCTTTAGATACCGAATCAGGATTCAATGACGTGGTTTTTATTACAGGAGCCTATGGATTAGGAGAAAATGTTGTCCAAGGTGCCGTAGATCCTGACGAATTTTATGTCCATAAACCTACGTTTAATCAAGGGTTCAGAAGCGTACTCAAACGAAATCTAGGTTCAAAAAAAATTAAAATGATCTACAGTGAAGGTCGGACGCATGAACCTACACGCAATATTGCTACCTCAACCACTGAAAGGGAACGATTTTGTATTAATGATGAAGATGTTTTAACTTTAGCGGACTACGCGATAAAAATTGAAAATCATTACAGCGCCAAAGCGGGGCAACTCAAACCTATGGATATGGAATGGGCGAAAGACGGTATCGATGGTACATTATATATTGTACAAGCCCGACCTGAAACCGTTGTCTCTCAACAAAATGCCTTAATATTAGAACAATACACACTCAAAGAATCAGCTCAGCCCTTAGTATTTGGCCATGCCGTTGGCAGTAAAATTGCCACAGGTACCGCTAGAATCATTAACAATCTAAATGAATTAAAAGAATTTAAACCGGGCGAAGTTTTAGTGGCTGACCTAACCACACCGGATTGGGAACCTGTCATGAAAATTGCTTCGGCAATTGTCACTAATAGAGGGGGCAGAACGTGTCATGCGGCTATTATATCGCGTGAATTAGGCGTACCTGCGGTCATAGGATGTGACAACGCGACTACCAGAATTCAAAATAACACACCTATTACCGTATCCTGTGCAGAAGGTGATAAAGGCAATGTGTATGCAGGCACGCTAAAGTTTGATATTAATAAAACTGATTTAACCGGTTTAAAACGTCCAAAAACTAAAATCATGCTTAATCTAGGTAATCCAGAATTAGCTTTTAAGACGCGTTTTTTACCAAACGATGGTGTGGGTTTAGCCAGAATGGAGTTTATTATTACGGAATATATCAAAGCCCACCCTATGGCATTAATCCATCCTGAACGGGTGGAGGATGCATCAGAACGCCACCAACTTCAAGCGTTAACCCAACACTTTAAAAATCCAACAGATTTCTTTATACAGTCCTTATCAGAGGGTGTAGCAACCATTGCGGCTGCTTTTTATCCAAAACCTGTTGTAGTTAGAATGTCAGATTTTAAAACTAACGAATATGCGAGTTTATTAGGCGGACGCTGGTTTGAATTTGAAGAAGCCAATCCTATGATTGGTTTTCGAGGCGCATCACGCTATACGCACCCGGCTTATGCGGAAGGTTTTGCCTTAGAATGTGCTGCCATGAAACGCGTCCGTGATGATATGGGATTTACCAATGTGATCTTAATGATACCTTTTTGCCGACGTGTGCAAGAGGCCGAAAAGGTATTAAAGTACATGGCAGAACTCGGTTTACAGCGCGGTGATAACGGACTTGAAATCTATGTAATGTGCGAAATCCCCAATAATGTCATTCAAATTGATGCTTTCTCTGCCCATTTTGATGGCTTTTCAATAGGTTCTAATGATCTTACGCAATTAACCCTTGGCGTAGATCGTGACTCTGCCATAGTTGCTGAAGACTTTGACGAACGTGATGCAGGTGTTAAAGAAATGATACGCTTAGCCTCAGAAGGCTCAAAACGAAATGGTAAACATTGTGGACTCTGTGGTCAGGCACCCTCTGATTACCCAGAAATGGCCGAATTTTTAGTAGAAATAGGTATTGATTCTATGAGCTTAAATCCAGATACTGTCTTAAAAACAACCCAATTAGTACTTGAGACTGAAAAAAGACTCGGAAGATCTTAATAATGATACAGCTTTACCCCTCCCTGCATTTAAACAACACACTAAGACGAGTATTGAGCCTAAGCGTAGTTTTTATAAGCACTCATGTCTACGCTGATACTAACGTTGCTCCTAACGACTTATATGAGCAAATAGTAGACCTACAAAGTCGCATGAATATCAAAGTGGTGGGGTTAGAGCGTATTCAAAATGAAGAAAAAATAGTGACTCGGGGTAATTTAGAACAACAAATAGCACAATTATTAGCGACGTTTAATCATATTGTCAGCAGAAACAATAAAGGTGAGATTGAACGTATCGTCATCGTCAATAAAAAACAAAAGTCTGCCGTTCAAAATATAGTACTACCTACCAGTCATCAAGGTAATCATTATATGGTGTCAGCTGCACTATCTGGGGATGGCAGTCTTTGGGAAACCATGGAGTTAGTCATTGATACTGGCGCAGACATTGTGGTGTTGCCTGACTCTATGATTAATCGACTCGGGATGAAAAACACGAACTTTAGTCATCAAGCGATGCAAACTGCAAATGGTACGACGGATGCTAAAGTGGGCTCTTTACATTCCATCAAATTAGCAGGTGAAACAATAGAAAATGTGCAAGTAGCCTTTATTCCAGATAAGCAATTAGGACCACATCGGTTACTCGGTATGAGTGCGTTAAATCGCTATCAAGTAAATATTGATGATCAAAGTCAATCCATTACATTAACTAAAAAATAATCAGCAAACACCTCAAGGTCTTTCGACTTGAAACGTTTTATTTTGATACTCCACAACCAAACTATTCGTAGTGATGTCTTTAATATGAATCGCATTGGGTAAAGACTGCCCAATTTTATATTTAACACCATCAATCATCACAAAACATTCACTAGGCTGATCTGAATACACAAATACATTAATAGTGAATTCAGGCACGTTTTGTTGAAACGCGAAAGGTAACTCGCGCAAGTAAGGTATTTTTTCTTTCGGTAAACTTATTTCAGGGGTGGCTTCAACAATAGCTGCTTGTGGCTTATCTTCTAATACAATCTCTTTGGGGAGGGTATTGATTACCTCAGACTTGGCTGTATCAAGTTTTGGTATTAGAGCCTCACTAATAGCATGAGGTTTTTCTTCAATTAAATCTGCAATTGAAGTATTAGCAATAGGCACATTGGTAAGTGTAGCGCTCTTATCTGGCTCAATGGTTTTGTCAACGGGTTTTATTAACTCACTTTTAGAGACTATTTCTTGAGGCTTTATTAATCCATTATCTGGCTTTTCTTTAACCTCCAGCTTAGATACCTCAGCTGGAGATCGGACTAGGCTGATAATACCCACGGTGAGTATTAAATTAACCGCAACGAAAATGACACTATAAATCACCATTTTTCGTCGATTAACGCTAACAGGAGATTCAACTTGATCGAAACTCAAACTATGAGCTTGGAGCTTTTGTCTTTCTTGTTCTGATTTACGAAGGGCATTTAAAATAAAAGACATAATTATTCATTAATTCTTAAGTGCGAATATTCAAGTTTGTGCGCGTAATTCTTAAGGCTTATTAAGGTACTTGGACCCACTTTGCCATCTTCGCCTAAATTTCTTTCTTTTTGATAGTTTTGAACGCGTTTCAATAGATTATCATCATAATATTGCGGGTTCACAACTTGAGTTGATTGCCTGTCAAAACTATTTAACACATAACGTAACCACAAGACATTTTCTGAATTTTGCTTGTACGTTATAATCCTAACAGCTTTTAATTCAGGTGCCTCTATAGTTAAGTAATAGCCTTCCCAATATTTTAAAATATCTGTGACGGGAAACTTAACATCATTATCGAAGTGAATTAGGGTCTGTTGTTCAGAAAACCCTGTGACTAAAGCGTGAAATTTACTATTATTATTTAAAACAAACTCTAAAATAACGGGTTTTTTTAACTTTAATATGTCTTTCCAAGACGCCTTACCTATTTGACAACGTAATCCGGTCAGTTGAATACTAGAACAATCAACTTTCTGATTACGTTGAATAACTTTACCCCAATCTTTAATGGTATCTTTCAATACATTTTCTAGTGTATGTGCAGGGTTAGTTAACCACACAGTAAAAGGAATTACGGGGAGGGGTTTTGATGACTCCGCAATAATTTTTGATTCGCTAAGTAATTTTAGCTCCGGATTTTGAATTTCACTCAGGACATTATGCTCTGGTATTTGTGATCCTCTAATTTTTTTAGTCTCAGAAATAGAGTTAATGTCAACTTTAGTAGATATTGGCACAGACCCTGTTGTTAAAGAGTTTTCCGCTAAAAATAAAGCTTTAATATTGTTATTCGTTTGGTATAAATAAGCAGATAAAGCCAAAAATACAATAATGCCAGTAAAGAATAGTGTACGAGCAAAACTACTCTGTAAGGGTGGCGACGGTAATATTTCTACGGCAGCATGATTCACAATTCCAGCATTCACTTTATAAACATGCGTTGCATAAGCCCCTAAAAGAGACCTGTCACACAATAGATTAATTAACCTTGGGATTCCCTTCGTTAATTTAAAAATCCTCTTGATAGCTGAATCATTAAATAAATAGACATCACCCTGACTAATACTCAGTCGATGCCTTATATAGGCGCGGGTCTCATTAAGCGATAACGGTAACAAATGATATCTAGCTGTAATGCGTTGATTCAATTGTCGAAGATCTTGTTTTTGAAGTAGTTCTTTTAATTCAGGTTGTCCCACTAAAATGATGCGCAATAACTTGGTTTTGGTGGTTTCTAGGTTAGTTAATAAACGGAGTTGCTCTAGCACTTCCATGCTTAAGTTCTGCGCTTCATCTATTAATAGAACAGTCTGCCTCCCTTTTGCATGCGTAAGAAGTAGATGTTGATTTAATTGATCTATTAAAACTTTTAAGGACTGAGTGGTTTTATCGTAACTTATGCCAAGCTCATCACATAAAGTTGCAACCAACTCAAAAGAGTTCAATCTGGAATTTAGAATTAAAGCCAGGTCAATATTTTGTGGTAATTGTTTTAAAAGACAATGACATAAAGTAGTTTTACCCGTACCTACTTCTCCTGTTAAGGCAACAAAACCACCTCCAAATTCAATCCCATACAATAGATGCGCTAATCCCTCTTGATGCCGCTTGCTCATGTACATGAAGTGCGGATCAGGTGAAATCGTAAATGGAAACTCGTTTAAATGAAAATGTTCTAAATACAAAATAATAAATAACAGAAAAGTAATTCAACTTAAGCATAATATACAGTAACTTGGTTTAATATTAAAAATAGTATGAAATACTTTCTTAACGCATTATCTGCTAAAATTTAATGCTTGATAAAAGCAGAACCCATTAGCTCAATAAAGTCTAATCCGTTTTACCCTCCTCATTTATAGGCACACTTAATTCATAACGTTACATGAGTCATAATAAACATCTCCCCAATGTATTCACCAAGACACGCAGTGCGACTTTTTGGATTACTATTTTATTTGTGATACCTATTATTACTGCAGGGAGTTATTATTTTTTACACAACGTCCCAGATAGTGAAAACAAAAATGAGCTTAAGGGTGATAAACACAAAAGCCTAAATGATAAAGGATCAACCCCTGTTTCAGTTGAAACCGTAACTGCCTCCGACTTTCCTGTTTATTTAAATGGATTAGGAACGGTAACCGCCTTAAGAACGGTAACGGTTAAACCAAGAGTTGATGGAGAGTTGATCAAAGTCAACTTTACCGAGGGACAAGTCGTTAAGCAAGGTGACTTACTGGCTGAGATTGATCCAAGAACCTTTGATATTCAACTCCAGCAAGTAGAAGGGCAATTATTGCGTGATGAGGCTTTACTCAAAAACGCACAACTAGATCAACAACGCTATCAAAAGCTACTTGAACAAGACTCAATAGCGGCACAACAGACCATGACACAAGCGGCCTTAGTTAAACAATATGAAGGCTTGGTAGTCATGGACAAGGCTCAAGTCAATAACGCCAAACTACAAGTTTCTTATGCGCATTTAACAGCACCTATATCGGGCAAAGTGGGTTTACGCTTAATTGATCAAGGTAATATTGTACATGCGAGTGATAGTACTGGCTTAGTCGTCATTACGCAACTTCAACCGATTACTGTTATTTTTACGTTAGCGGAAGACAAAGTACAAAGCATCATAAAACGCTTACACTCTAATAAAGCCATCACAATAACGGCCTTAGATAGAGCAGGTAAAAATACCTTAGCCGAAGGTAAATTATTAGCTATTGACAATCAAATTGATTCAAGCACCGGCACGCTCAAACTAAAAGCGCAATTTGATAATACAGATAACACTCTATTTGCCAATCAGTTCGTGAATATAAAAATGCATTTAGAAACCTTAAACAACGCTATTCAAATCCCAAGTTCGGCTCTTCAGCAAGATAACCAAGGCGCATTTGTTTATATTGCCAAAGCTGACAATACTATTGAAGTGCGTCGCATTAAAACAGGCCCCACCGAAGCTGATAAAACAGTGGTTGAAAGTAATCTGAATGCCAATGAAAAAGTGATCACCGAGGGATTTGATCGTTTAAAGGATGGTAGCAAAGTTGATATTACGGAAATAGATAACCAACCTGTAACGGCCACTGTTAATAAAGAAGACAATAGAGACGCAAAAGA
>CANGLL010000032.1 GCA_947454605.1 Methylococcaceae bacterium
GCGCATATTAAAGCTTTAATAGCGATTGTTAAGCGTTTAAAAAGGCAAGTGAGCGCATTAATAATCGCTATCAAAGGCTGGATAATTTGTGTCAAAACGTTAATAACCATTTTTAAAGCAGTAAAAATGCCTGTTAATGCGGTGATATGAATTTTTAAAAAACCGGTACCCATTTTTAAAGGCTTAAGGTTGAGTAGGAAGGCTTTCGCCTGTTAAATGAAAGCGATCAGTATGATTATTAAATAGTTAGTACTGTTTGGCTAAATTATCAAAAAGCGGAATAAAATAAGAGCAATCATTGCAAGTGAATTGTCGGATTTGGTCGGAAATTATAGGTATTCGAGTTGTGAAAACCCCGATAGGGTGATTAATTATTCAGACAGTTTTTGTATGGCAAAATCCAGATTCATTTTAATGCGAGTGGTGTCTGTTTCTGAAAGGTTCATGGATAACAGTTTTTCACATAAGTTTTTTGATTCTAAGTAGCGTCCTGTCCAATACGCTGCAATGGATAATTCATCAAGGATTCGCCATTCGTAAGTGTCTTTTTCAACAAATAGCATATCTGCTGGATAGGGTATTTCAGAACCGGTTTTGGCAAACATGTACGCTTGTGCGTACCCGTTTTTTTGTCGGCAATAGGCCGCTAATTGATGTAAGGGTTCTGTACCACGAGAAGGGCGTTTTTCGTAGGCGTTGAGTAATAACTCGAGCACTTCCGGGTAGGGTTTATTGAGTCTTATCGCTAAAACGCCGGCTTGATACTGGGCCACAAAGTTTTCTTCTGGCCAGCCCTCCATGCGCGCTCTTTTAAGGTAATTCTTATAGGCTTTATCAATAATGCCCGCATCCCGATAGGATTGCGCTAAATAAAAACGACTGCGAGTATCGGTAGGGTTTTTAGTGAGTTCTGTTTCTAACAGGCGGGCATCACTGAGGAATTTTTGTTGGGCAGTCACCCCGCGTGAACGCACGCCTTCGCCTTCATGGTAAATAATCCAAGCTTCTGGCATAACATCACGCGCCATGGAGCCGTCTATATAGGATAGGTATTCATGCACAACGCCCTGCCACTCCCATCTTGTTTGGCTTATATCTACCAAATTAGGTAGAAGATAGCGCAATTGATGATGGCGCTTTTCTAAGCTATAACTTACCCCGGGTATTAAGCGTTGATAAAATAAAGGATCCGTAAAAGCAAGTTCTTCATCCGCATCAATAAACAAGGCCCAGTCTGCTGCCTCTGATTGATAGGCGTATTGCAAGGCTTGGTTTCGATTGTAACCAAAATTAACCCAGTCATGGCTATGCACTTCGCCTTTAATACCTACGTTACCCATCCACTGTTTTATAAATGCAGGCGTGCCATCAGTAGAACCTGTATCCACAATGACATAATAACTAATGATGTTTTTTAATGAATTAAATAATCGGGGAAGTACGGCTGTTTCATTCTTAACAATCATCGTTAAGCAAATACGATTAGCATGAGTCATATTAGGTCTTTGTAGTGATAATGTTGTTGGTCTAGCATTTTATTTTACAACATCATGAAGTAAATGAGTCGTTCATAGTGCTAATAATAATCAACTTATGAGAGGGTAAGTTGCTAGAATTAACACTTTATTAAAAGCCTAATATTTTTTATCGTTTTTAGAGCCCATTATGATAATAGCGCGTTATTCCCATTATTGTGCCATCACTTTAATCATCGTATTTGTAGTGATATCAGCCTCAAGTGTTTGGCAAAAATCAACCACGTGGGATGAGCCTTTTCATTTAACTGCGGGTGTTACGCAATTACAAACCGGTGATCCCCGTTTAAGTTTTGACCATCCGCCGCTTGCCCGGATTATAGCGGCTGTGCCTACCTTATTTATGTCGCTTGATTCCGTTGCGGATAATATGGGCAAGGCATGGAAGCAGGCGGATCTTATCAATGCGCCTAATACTTTTTTTGCAACCATTGAAGATCGGGCTTTGTGGCCCGCACGCTTGATGATGCTGATCTTTTCAGTCCTATTAGGTGGCTTATTATATGCTTGGGGGCTGGAGTTGTTTGGACCCATGAAGGGTTTATTACCTTTAGCTTTGTTGGTGTTTTGTCCCCCCATTCTAGCGAATGCGCCTATTGTCGCAACCGATATGCCGGCCACAAGTCTTATATTTGCTTCAATCTATACGTGGTGGCGTTATTTACGAATGCCTACTTTAAAGCGTTTGGCTTGGGTGTGTTTGTCGGTGGGCGCCGCTTTTACTGCAAAATTTACGGCTTTGTTGTTGGCGCCGTTACTTATTGTGTTGGGTGCCAGTACATTATTCTTTCCTGCTGTTTTATCGGGAACATGGCAGTTTCGTTTAAAAATTATTTTCGGTGGCTTATTACTCATAGGTTTTAGTACGGTCTTGGCTATTGATCTAATCTATGGTTTTAAGGGGGTATTTTTAACGCCCATAGACTATATTTTTAAAGCAAGAGGTTTATTTTCTTCAATACAAATAGGGGCAAATCAGTTAACCCATATTTGGCCGATGACGTTACCCGTACCATTGCCTTTTTCTTATGTAAGTGGGTTATTAGCAGTTATAGGTAATGTGGGTGATAAAGGCCATTTAACCTATTTTTTAGGAGAAGCTGGAAAGGGTGGCTGGTCAAATTATTTTGTCATGCTGTTACTGGTTAAACTCCCTATTGCCAGCCTTTTATTAGTAGGGGCTGGAATGGTTAAAGCCTTAGAGCGATTACCCAAAAATGGCTTAAATTTACTCTTTTTATTACTACCGCCTTTATTAATAATCGGAATGGCTTCTCTGGGTAAAATGCAAATTGGTATTCGGCATATTTTACCGGCCTTACCTTTTTTGTTTTTAGTGTCTGGGTATGTGCTGGAAGGCATTAATAGAGTGGGGCGCACGGCTTTGGTGTTAATTTTGTTGGCATGTAACTTTATTAGTAGTTGGGCTATTTATCCTTATTACTTAATGTATTTTAATTTTATAGGCGGCGGCCCAGAGCGAGGTTGGCGTATATCAATTGCCGGAGATGACTGGGGGCAGGGCGATGCTGATTTAAAACGGTGGTTACAAGCACGCAACGTGAATACTTTAGCTTATCTTCCGGATGGTTGGGGCGGGATAGTATTGAGCAGAGCAAACATACAATTTACCCCACCCCCTTGCAGTGATACAGGGGAGTTAGTCGCTGTTCATTCTGAGCGATTATTAACGACAACTACAATTGAAGACACAAATTGCTACGCTTGGATGCGTTTACGAGAGCCTGATGAAAAAATTGGTTATTCCATTTTTTTATATAACAGTAAAAATGTAAGGCCAAGTCCTCCGCTTAATCAAACTCTCTTTTCGGAAGCGTTACGTTTGCAGTTGGCAGGTCAATTATCAGAAGCCATATCCAGATATCAACTGTATTTAAAAGAAGAGCCTGATTATTATCAAGCGCATTTTAATTTGGCGATTGCTTTAAAAGATTTACACCAATGTGCGACTGCCATTCCTGAGTTTAATAAAACCTTAGAATTATGGTCAGGCTATAAAGAAGCGCACTTGCATTTAGCAAATTGCTATAAAGAGTTGGGTGATGTTAAAAATAGTGAAGCGCATGAGCGCTTGTATTGGTAATCATTATGCATAGCTATTCGATCCCTACTGTCTCAGTTTGTATACCCACTTACTGCGGCTCCACCCATCTTGGTGCAGCGATCGACTCGGTGTTAAGTCAAGATTTTACTGACTTTGAATTAATTATTATTGATGATAACTCCCCAGATCAGACTTCTGATGTCGTATTGAGTTATGAAGATTCAAGAATCAGATATATAAAAAATTCAATGAATCTTGGGCCAGAAGTTAATTGGAATAAATGTCTGACAGAATCTAAAGGTAAGTATTTTAAATTACTGCCTCACGATGATGTTCTCGCTCATGATTGTTTGAGTCGGCAAGTGGACATATTAGAAAATGATCCTAATGAATGTATGGTCCTGGTCTTTTGTGCTCGTAATATTATTGATCAAAAGGGTAATGTCATTACTACCCGAAGATATCCTAGGGCTAAAACCGGTGTTATCGCGAGTCAATCGCTTATTAAAAAAAGTATACGGCGAGGGACTAATCTATTAGGTGAGCCTGGGGCTTTATTGTTTCGTAAAAGCTTAGCAGAAACCATTGGCGGATTTGACGGCAGTATTTCTTATATTATCGATTTAGATTACTGGTTTCGTTTATTGCTAAAAGGTGACGCTTTTTATATTAATCAGCCATTAGTTTCATTTCGGGTTGCGCCAGGTTCTTGGAGTATTGATATCGGTGTGAATCAGAGTGATGATTTTATTAGATTTATGAGTCGATGCGCACAAACCCCATCTTACTCCTTAACATTTATAGATACTTTACTAGGTAGGTTGATGGCAAAGGCGAATAATTACCTGAGATTGTTGTTTTATAAGTTTTATTTACGTATAGGCAATTGAAGCTGTCTAAGATTATATAAGGGATATGGTTATGAGTTTTAACTGTGTTTTATGTGAGAGTATCACTGGAGAATTAATTTATGCTAATTGTGATGACTTTTATTTACAGAAGCCTTACCGTGTTAATTATTACCGGTGTGAAGCTTGTGGATTAACGCAACAAAGTCCTATGCCACTGGATACGTCAGTCTTTTATGATGATTACCCCATTCACAAAAAAAAGTCATGGTTGTTTCGTAAAATACAATCTACCATCATGAAGCCGGTTTATTTTTCTATAGGTGATGTATCGCCAAAAAGTAAACTTCTAGATTATGGGTGTGGAGATGGAGGGTTTCTTGAGAACTCTTTAAATGCAGATTTGGATCTTACTGGTTTTGAACCTAATCATTCCCATTCAAAGCGGTTGTCAAAAAAATTAGGAATCCCAATATATTCTGATTTTTCTGAACTATTATCTAATTATGAAGGGGAAATAGATGTTATAACGCTTCATTTTGTATTGGAACATCTAAGTAAACCTCACGATATTTTTCAAAAACTATTTCGGTTATTGAAGCCGGGTGGAATATTTTTTTTTACTATTCCAAATATTGACTCAATTGAAGCGAGGCTTTTTGGAAGAAAGTGGCATGCACTTGATCCGCCAAGACATCTTACTTTTTTGGAAGAAACGCATGTGCATGCAATGGCATTAAAACATGGTTTTGAATTAAAAAAGACTTTACACTTACCGTTTCCAAATGGTTTTGCCGGAAGTTTACCTGTTATTTTTTTCGGCAGATTTAGATATTTTTTATTTCTAGTCTGTTTTCCTCTGGGGATTATATTTTCTCGACTGTTTCCTTGTGGTACTAAGGCATACTGGCTTGTTAAAATTTAACACCATGTTCACTAAAGTTAAATAAATCAATGGTAATTAGAAATAAATCCCGCTTTTTAAAGACAGTAGGTTTGAATTGGTTTATTGATATCTTAAATATACAATTTATTCGTTTTCTGATTGTCGGCACAATTAATACTGGATTTAGTTATGGTGTGTATGCACTATTATTGTTTTTAGGAAGTCAATATCAGATAGCTAGTTTGGGTTCGTTAATTTTAGGTATAGTTTTTAGCTTTAAGACGCAGGGTAAATACGTATTTAAAAATGTCGATAACACGCTTTTTCTCCGCTTTCTGCCCTGTTGGATAATCATTTATTTTTTTAATATATATATTATCAGCAAACTTCTTTTAATCGGCTTCGATGCTTATCAAGCGGGTGCGATAGGTATTATTCCGACGACTCTATTTTCTTATGGACTACAGAAATGGATTGTTTTTAAGAAACATAAAGCGCTACCCGTTAACGAAATAACTTTAATTAAAACTAATCAGCCTAAATTGTTTATGAATACGCATTTAGCTATTGTTGTGCCTTGTTACAACGAAGAAGATGTTTTGCCTGAAACAAATCGAAGGTTACTTGCGTTAATGGCATCTATGCAAAATACGGGACTTATATCAGAAGCCAGTCGTATTTATTACGTAGACGATGGCAGCAGGGATAACACGTGGCAATTGATCACTGATTTTAATAAAGAAAATCCCTGTGTTCGAGGTATCAAACTATCAAGAAATAGAGGGCATCAAAATGCGTTACTTGCGGGTTTATTTAATGCCGAAGCTGATGCTATTGTGTCTATAGATGCTGATTTACAAGATGATATTAATGTAATTAAAGACATGATTCATCGCTTTAACGAAGGCCATGAAATTGTTTATGGGGTCAGGTCATCTAGAAAAAAAGACTCTTTCTTTAAGCGATTTACGGCGCAATTTTATTACCGACTTTTAAAAATAATGGGCGTGGACTTAATTTATAATCATGCGGATTATCGTTTAATGAGTCAACGGGTTGTTGATTGCTTAAGAGGTTATAGAGAAGTTAATTTATTCTTACGTGGCATCATTCCGCATTTAGGTTTCCGTGCTACAACGGTTTTTTATGAGCGTAATGCAAGATTTGCTGGGGAGTCTAAATACCCGCTTAGTAAAATGTTAGCGCTGGCCGCTGAGGGCATTACTTCTTTTAGTGTTATGCCTTTGCGTATGATAACTTGGCTAGGAATTATTGTGAGTGTAGGTAGTTTACTGATGGTTATTTGGATTGTGTTCGGTAAATACTATTTGCAGGCTACTATTCCTGGATGGGCCTCTTCGGTTATCCCAATTTATTTTATCGGTGGCGTGCAATTATTAAGTATAGGAATTTTAGGTGAGTATTTATCTAAAATTTATATGGAAACCAAACAGAGACCGCATTATTTAATTGAAGAGACTATTTAGCACCGGAAAGATAACTAAATAACCCTCTGGTTTCAAATGATTATGATTTCCAGTGAACTGAAGAGGTGTTCGGACAGATTCGTTGCTATTTGTTATCTTTTGGTACCCTATTGTTTATTATGTAATTCATAATAAGAATCAGATACTTGATTGGGTATTTCCACAGCGGGTTCAATATTCTAGACATGCCTCGCATATGACTAAGCTGGACATTTTGCGCCTCTTCAAGTGAGGCTTTGCGGTTCGCAATGGTTAAAGAGCCTGCATGCCAACAAAAGCCCGCAAGAATTTGGTCGGTTTTAACAAATGATCCAATACGCCGCATTCTTAGCAGAAGATCAAGGTCCATGGTGTATTTCAATTTCTCATCCAAATCGCCTATCTGCTGCAATGCGCTACGCCTGAACAGACACGCTTCCTGCTTGATCAGACCTGGTACGAACTGCAATAGCATTGGCGCTGCCAGAGGTAGTCGACGAGTAAAAAGCGGATTGCCATTGCGATCAATGTAATCGCAAGCGCCATAAGCGACTACAGCTGAAGGATTATCCTCTAGTAGGGTGCTTGCAAGCGCAAGGGCGTTAGGCTTTAACATATCATCGTCACCGATCCAATTTGCATATTTATGTGTTTCTGATGCTTGTTTAAAACCAGCATTGATGGCAGCAGAAATATTTCCAGGATGAACAATAATACTTGCGTTATATTGGTCTGCAAGCGCTGAAAGTACTGGAGTCTTGAGTTTAGTTACGAGAATAGTGTCAACTAACACATCGGCCTGATCTTCGATTGATCGCAGAGTTCTGTCTAGTGTATCAAGTCGCTCACCAAGTGTCGGTATCACAATCAGAATGCGGAACATCTGTTCATTTTTCAGCATAACATTCACATTTTTATCTGCGGAAACTGGTCCTAAAAGATTGATCATCCTTGGTAACCAGTTCGGGAGTTTTGTTGTCCTTGTACAGAATCATTATTCACACGTTGAGCTAATATTTCAATTGAACGGTAGCGAGGAATAGGTAAGGCAAATGCTTCCAACCAAGCATTTGATGATTTAAGAAATATACGCTGTACGTCTTTAATGGGCCTCCGTGCATGGATCCATCGTACTAAAGGATGGGCAATAGGAAATATTAAACGTGTGAGACACTGCTCTTTTACGACAAATCCACCTGCCTCAACTAGCTTGATTACGGCATCTGCAGAGGGGTATTCTCGAAGGTGGGTTGAATCAAGTACGCGCCGTCCATCGGGTGCCTTACGGAAATACCAAGCCCCAGGTTTTCGGATAACAGTGCTCAAATACAAAAGCCCTCCTGGTTGTATAAGCCTCGCTAGTTCACAAATATGTCCGAGATCGTCTGGCACATGCTCGATAACCATAGTGCTTATAGCGATGTCGACACTGCCATCCCTTAGGGCGGGAACTTGGTGTCCCTCGGCCATAATCCCCTGAAAACCAGTTAATGCGCTCATTCTTCGAAGGCGAATGGGTGAAATATCAACACCAAATACACGGCTACCGGGGGGAATATGTCCTGTATCGGATAGTGCCCAGATGAGATGCCCATCTCCACATCCAATATCAATTAGGGTTGGTTTTGAGCCAACAAGAGCAAGTGCTTTAGCTAAAAGCGCAGGAACATGACGACTGAAAAAGTGTATCGATTGTTCTGAATACTTGTCGAAGTCTATATCATTCATGAAATTCTCACAGCCCTTGGTTCATTAATCAATTTGGTTCTTAAATCTATGCTTTTAATAATTTTAATCCTTACTCGGTACATTCAATGGGATGGGTAAGAATTGTTGCCATTTAATACTGCCACCTGCTTGTTCTTTAGTCGGTAAGTCGGTTTTATTCCAGCCACCGCCTAAGGCTTTAATCAATAATACCGCGGCACTCAAGCGTTGGCCTTGTAGATTAACGGCTGTAATCTCATTATTTAGTGCTGTCACTTGATTAACCATCACATTCAAGTAACTCACGGTGCCCGCTTCATATTGATTATTGGTTAATTTAACCGCCTCATGTGCAGCGGAAACGGCCTTATTTTGTACCTGAATCTCTTCATCTAAGATACGTAATGCGGCTAAATTATCTTCAATCTGCTGAAAACTCGTGAGTATGGTTTGTCGATAGCCCGCAACACTGGCATCGTAAGCATCAATAGACGATTGCAATACGGCACTTCTGGCACCCCCATCTAAGAGGGGTATTGCTAATGCGGCGGGGCCTAATGCCCAATAGCGTGCGCCTTGACTCGTAATTGTGGAGAGAGAAGTCGATTGCTGTCCATCCGAAGCCGCTAGGTTAAGGTTTGGGAAATACGCGGCTTTAGCGATTCCAATTTGAGCATTAGCCGACGCTACAGAGCGCTCAGCGATGGTTATATCGGGTCTACGTTCTACTAAAGTAGAAGGAATGCTGACTGGAATAGGGGGAATGGCTGTGGTCAGTGGGCTTACCGTAATGCTAAGTTCTGAAGGGGCTTTGCCAATTAATACCGCTATAGCATGTTCTAATTGCGCACGTAGTATGCCGAGATTAATGGCTTGTGCACGCGTAGATTCTAATTGAGTTTGTGCTTCTACTATGTCTGATTTTGCGGCAATACCTGCTTCGTAACGGTTTTGTATAATATTAAGAGATTTTTGATAGGTTTCAGCCGTATCGTTTAATAGTTTTATTTGTGTGTCTAGCGTTCGTATTTGAAAATAGTTTTGTGCTACCGTCGCTTGGCTAGTCAATCTTAAAGCATGTAAAGTGGCCGCCATCGATTGGGCTGTAGCAATGCTCGATTCAGTTTGTCTGCGTAAGCCACCAAAGATGTCAGGTGCCCAAGCAATACTAATAACGCCACCAAATAAGTTTTTAATACCGTTTACTGCAATATTTTGGCCACTGGCAGCTTTAAATCGATTCACGGTGGCTGTTGCGTTTGATGTAGGAAAATAAGCAGCCGTAGCGGATTGCACCATCGATTGCGACATTTTATATTGTGACTCGGCTTGGGCTATGGATTGATTGCCGGTATTAACCTGAGATTCTAGGGCATTTAGTGTTGCGTCTTTAAATATTTCCCACCATTGATCGTTAATAAACTCATCAACTGGTTCGGCTTGTTTAAAGCCTTTAAGCTCTTTATAGGTATCGGGTAATACTGTTCTGGGCCGCTCATAGTCTGGACCCACTGCACACGCCGTGAGTTGAGCCGTTATCAATAAATAGAGTGGTGATAAATAAAATTTCATAAGACGAGTGGCAACTAGACGGTGTGATTATCTATAACAACGGATCGCTTAATGAGGCGACGATTGACCCACAATCGAAAGTTATCTAAATAAATGTAAACAACAGGGGTCGTATATAAGGTAAGTATTTGACTAAAAATTAAGCCGCCCACGATTGAAATACCTAATGGCTGGCGTAATTCTGCACCATAACCACTGCCTAAGGCCAAGGGTAAAGCGCCAAGTAAGGCGGCGAGGGTTGTCATCATGATAGGTCTAAAACGTAATAGGCAGGCTTGAAAAATGGCTTCTTTAGGATCGAGATGATGTTTACGTTCTGCAAATAAGGCAAAGTCTATCATCATAATGGCGTTCTTTTTTACGATTCCAATCAACAATATCACGCCTATCAACGCAATAATACTAAACTCAGTTTTACACGCCATTAGGGCTAACAAAGCGCCAACACCTGCAGATGGGAGTGTCGATAAGATGGTGATGGGGTGGATGTAACTTTCGTACAAAACACCTAGCACTATATAGATACAGGCGAGTGCGGCTAAGATTAAATAAGGTTGATTGCGTAGCGAGTCAATAAAGGCTTTGGCATTACCCTGAAAACTCCCTTGTACCGCATTGGGCACATTGATATCTTGCATGGTTTGCTGGATTATTTGAGTGGCTGTTGATAACGATGTGCCCGGATTGAGGCTAAACGATAAGGTGGCGGCAGCAAATTGGCTTTGATGATTAATCGATAGGGGCGTATTGCTTGGCGCAAAGCTAGTAAATGCTGATAAGGGTACGGTATGCATTGCTATTACGTTACCTGACGGTGACGTTGTGGCGGGTACGTTGATATATATCTGTTTAAGCGCTTCTGGGCTTTGCCAATACTCGGGCGCTAATTCCATTACAACGCGATATTGATTTAAAGGGTTATAAATAACGGACACTTGGCGTTGTCCAAAGGCGTTGTTAAGCGTGGTATCTATCATGGCTTGGCTAATACCATAGCGAGCAGCGAGAGTGCGATCAACGATTAATTCAACTTGTTGGCCTTTATCTTGTTGACTGGTATGGACCTCTAGTAGTTCTGGGTGTTGGGAGAGAGCGGTGATCAATTTTGGCAACCATTCCCTCAGTAAACTTAAGTCATCTGATTGTAAGGTAAAGTCATAAGAGCCAAAAGACTGGCGTCCACCTAGCCGTAATTCTTGTGCAGGAGAGACATGTAGTTTTGCCCCAGGAATGCGTTTTACGGCTTTGTTTAAGCGCCCATTAACAACTTCTATGGCCTCTCGTTCATCATGCGGTTTGAGGACGATGAAGATTCTTGCACTATTGCTACTAGATCCTGCGCCGCCAAAGCCAGCCACGGTGACAACGGCAGGGTCTTGCATGATTATGCTAGAAAACTCAGTGAGCTTTTTTTGCAGCGTTATGAATGAAGTCCCTTGGTCGGTTTGAATCTCACCCATCAAGCGTCCGCCATCCTGTGATGGAAAAAAACCTTTGTCTATGACTGAATATAAGTGAATATTAAGCCCTATTGTGCTGAGCAGAATTAACAGCATTATGCGGCCATGGTTAAGCGCCCAGCCTAGTGATCTCTCATAATAGATTTGTAACTTATCAAAGAACGTACCAATGCTATGATAAATTCGACCGTGTGTTTGTGGTCCTTTATCTAGCCAACGCGCACATAGCATAGGCGTTACGGTTAATGAAATGATAAGCGATACGACTACGGCTACTGACAAGGTGACAGCAAATTCTCTAAATAAACGCCCAACAATGCCCCCCATTAATAAGATGGGTAAAAAGACGGCTATCAAGGATAAGCTCATCGCTGTAACGGTAAAGCCGACTTCTTTTGTACCGACTAAGGCGGCTTTAAATGGGGTCATGCCTTTTTCGATATGTCGTTTGATGTTTTCTAACACTACTATGGCATCATCGACTACAAAACCAGTTGAAATGGTCAACGCCATGAGGGTTAGATTATTAATACTGTAATTAAAAAAATACATGGCACCGCACGCACCCAACAAAGACACAGGGACTGCGATGATGGGTACTAAAGCGGAGTAAAAGTCCCTTAAGAATACCAGTACGACTAATATCACTAGAACGATGGCCAGTATTAAATTACGTTCAACCTCTGTAATGGATGCCCTAATGGTTTGTGAGCGATCGATGACTAAAGATAGATCGACATTATTTGGAATGACCGCTTTAAGCTCAGGTAACAAGGCAGTCACTTGATCAACCGTGTCTATCACGTTAGCTTGAGGTTGTTTTCTTATGATGAGTAGTACAGCCGGTATACCATTTTTAATGCCGGTATTTCTTAGATCCTCCACAGAATCAACGACCTTACCAATGTCCCCCATCGTTACGGGGGAGCCGTTTTGATAACTTACAATTAAGGGCAGGTAGTCTGCGGCTTTACGCGCTTGATCATTCGCTAGTATTTGCCAACGTTCAACACTGTCTTCTATGATCCCTTTTGGGCGAGAGAGATTCGTTTGGTTAATTGTTTTGCGGACATCTTCTAAGCTGATGCCATATTTATTAAGGGCATTGGGATTTAATTCAACACGTACGGCGGGTAAAGAGGCGCCACCGACCTGGACTTGTCCGATACCAGGAATCTGGGACAATTTTTGCGCTAATACGGTGGACGCAATGTCATACATTTCACCTTTACTCAGTTTCGATGATGTTAAGGCTAAGACTAATATAGGAGAGTCAGATGGATTATCGCGTTTATAAGTAGGTCTATTGGGCATGGTAATGGGCAATAAACTTGCCGCCGCATTGATGGCGGCTTGCACATCACGGCATGCGCCATTGATGTCTCTATTCAAATCAAATTGCAGGGTGATTTGTGTATTACCTAATGAACTACTGGAGGTTATTTCAGTAATGCCCGCAATACGCCCCAGTGTTCTCTCTAGTGGTGTAGCCACCGAACTAGCCATTGTTTCTGCACTTGCCCCGGGTAGTTGCGCTTGGACATTTATCGTTGGGAAATCAACTTGCGGTAATGAAGCCACGGGTAGATGGAAGAAAGCAATGGTTCCTGCTAATGTAATAGCAAATGTGAGTAACGTGGTTGCTACGGGTCGATGAATAAATAATGCTGATAAATTCATGCGTTACGGAAGTATTTAGCCAATTTATCCATGGCTAAGTAAATCACCGGGGTGGTGTATAAAGTGAGTAATTGACTGACTAATAAGCCACCTACCATTGCAATACCTAGGGGTTGTCGTACTTCTGACCCTACGCCAGTGCCTAGCATTAAAGGTAAAGCCCCTAATAACGCTGAAAGTGTTGTCATTAAAATGGGTCTAAAGCGCAATAAGCACGCTTGGTAAATGGCCTCCCTAGGGGGCAGGTTTTGTTGTCGCTCTGCTTCTAAGGCGAAATCTATCATCATAATGGCATTCTTTTTTACAATACCAATTAATAGAATGATGCCGATAATGCCAATAATGCCTAAATCAGTATCAGAAATTATTAAGGCTAATAGAGCACCCACACCCGCAGAGGGTAGAGTGGATAATATGGTAATAGGGTGAATATAACTCTCGTATAAAACGCCTAAAACAATATATACAGTAATAATAGCGGCTAAAATGAGCCATAAAGTGTTATTAAGAGACGCTTCAAAGGCTAATGCGGCCCCTTGATAACTAGTGCGAATACTGATGGGTAGATTGATATTTTCTTTTACGCGATCAATCGTTTTAACGGCATCTCCTAGTGAGGCATTTGATGCTAAATTAAAAGATACTGTCGCTACGGGGAATTGTTCTAAATGATTAACGGCGAGTGAAGTTGGTTTTTCGGAAATATCGGCAATCGCTAACAAAGGGATTTGCGTACCGTTAGTAGAGGTTATACGTAAGTCTTTCAAGTTATCAGGTGATTGCTGATCTTTAGGGTCTACTTCGAGTACGACTCGATATTGATTAGATTGAGTAAAAATTGTCGATACTAAGCGTTGTCCATAAGCACTGTATAAGGTGTTATCAATTGCGGCTGTGCTGACCCCCAGTCTACTAGCGGTTGGTCGATCGATATTGATATAAATTTGCTGGCCTTTGTCTTGCACATCACTACTGACATCCATTAACGCGGGTTCATTGGCTAGTGCTTCAACAAGACGTTGCGTCCATAGATTGAGTTCTTTGATATCGGGTGTTTCTAAGGTGAATTGATATTGCGTGCGACTGACCCTGTTCTCCATGGTTAAATCTTGTACCGGCTGCAAATACAACGCCACATCGGGTATTGATGAGAGTGTATTTTTTAAACGGACAATCACCTCGCTGGCTGTTTCCTTTCGCACTGCATGTGGTTTTAGATTGATTAAAAAACGGCCATTATTCGGGGTCGTATTAACACCATCTACCCCAATAAAAGAGGCGAGGTTATCGACTGCAGGATCTTCTAAAATCAACTTGCCGAGTTTTTGTTGATAGTCTGACATGGCCGTAAACGACACATTTTGAGGTGCAACAGATATCCCTTGAATGACGCCTGTATCCTGAATGGGGAAGAAGCCTTTTGGGATGACTGTATATAAAAGGGTGGTTAAAGCCACTGTGCCAAAGAACACGCTTAGGGTGAATCTTTCATGTTGCAGTACCCACGCTAAGCTTTTGCCGTAGGATGCAATAATGTGTTCAAACCAAGAAATGGGTTTAGCTCCGTTATTGTCTGCTTGATGTGGTTGTGCTTTGAGTAATTTTGCGCACATCATTGGTGTTAAGGTGAGTGATATAACGGCAGAAATGAGTATGGCTACAGCCAAAGTAATCGCAAACTCTCTAAATAATCGGCCGACTACTTCGCTCATAAATAGCAAGGGGATGAGTACGGCGATTAAAGAAAAAGTTAACGAGATTATGGTAAAGCCAATTTGTTCTGAACCTTTAAGTGCGGCTTTTAAAGGGGATTCGCCACGCTCTATGTAACGCGATATATTTTCAATAACCACGATAGCATCATCCACCACAAAGCCGGTGGCAATGGTTAGCGCCATGAGTGTTAAGTTATTGATGCTAAATTCAGCTAAATACATGAAGGCGAAAGTGCCCACTAATGATAAAGGCACCGCTACACTGGTGATAAGCGTGGCAGGAATATTACGCAAGAATAGAAATATCACCATCACTACAAGCACAATGGCTAATAATAATTCAAACTGCACATCTTGTATCGAAGCGCGAATGGTTACGGTTCTATCCGTTAAAGGAATGACGTCAATACTAAGGGGCAGAGAGGCTTTTATCTTGGGTAAAAGTTCATTGATGCTATCTACGACTTCAATCACGTTAGCGCCAGGTTGGCGTTGAATATTGACTATAACTGCCGAATGATCATTAGCCCAAGCCGCTAACTTTACATTTTCTGCACTGTTAACCACTTCAGCGACTTCGGCTAATTTAATAGGGGCGCCATTACGATAGGCGACTATTAAGTTCCGATAGTCTTCTGGTGTATGAATTTGGTCATTACTATCAATGATTGCCGAACGTAATGGGCCGTTAAACATACCTTTAGGTTGATTAACATTTGACGCAGCAATGACAGTTCGCACTTCTTCTAGGCCAATGCCGTAAGCCGCTAACGCTTTATGATTGACTTGGATACGTATAGCAGGTCGTTGCCCCCCACTGATAGCGACTAAGCCAACGCCAGGCAGTTGGGCAATTTTCTGCACTAAGCGGGTATCGACTAAGTCTTCAACTTTATATAACGGTAGCGCATTGGAGGTGATTGCGAGCGTCATAATAGGCGTATCCGCAGGGTTTACCTTACTGTAGATAGGGGCTTGCGGTAAGTCTGTTGGTAAAAAATTAGTAGCTGCGTTTATAGCGGCTTGTACTGATTGTTCTGCAATGTCTAAATTTAAATTCAGATTAAATTGCAAAGTAATGACAGATGCCCCACCCGAGCTGGTAGAGGACATTTGCGTTAAGCCAGGCATTTGTCCCAGTTGGCGTTCTAATGGAGATGTGATTACCGAGGTCATTACATCAGGACTTGCGCCAGGATATAACGTGACAATTTGTATAGTGGGGTAGTCTACTTGAGGTAACGCAGAGACGGGTAATAGTCTATAAGCCAATCCCCCCACCATTATCAAGGCAATCATTAATAAAGATGTAGCTACCGGCCTGTGTATGAATAGGCGCGAAGGGTTAAAGTGGGTGGAGTTAGAGTTAGGCCCAGTAGGATTCATCATGCTTAATGTGTTTTACGTATATTGTCTTTTGCGTCTCTATTGTCTTCTTTATTAACAGTGGCCGTTACAGGTTGGTTATCTATTTCCGTAATATCAACTTTGCTACCATCCTTTAAACGATCAAATCCCTCGGTGATCACTTTTTCATTGGCATTCAGATTACTTTCAACCAC
>CANGLL010000033.1 GCA_947454605.1 Methylococcaceae bacterium
CCGAAGCCCCGTTGAGCTCGACTATTATACAGAGCCAATCTCGTTTGTCAACATCCCGCCAACACATCCACCTCTCCACCCCCCCAGAAACCCTAAACAGCATCACCAAGGAAGCCGACCATTATAGCTAATTTTTACGCTTTGTCAATGGCTTTTTACTTTCCAATACAGAAACTAGAAAAAATCTTTCCTAATAAATCATCTGAACTTATAGTACCCGTAATTTCGGAAAAACTAATTTGTGCTTGTCGTAAATCTTCAGCTACTAACTCACCTGCTTTATTTACCTTTAGTTGAGTTAATGCATTTTCTACGAATTCACTCCCCACTCTAATAGCTTCTATATGTCTTCTTCTGGCTAAAAACACATTATCTGCAGAAGAATCGTATCCCACACTCTCTTTTAAATGATTCTTTAATAACTCCATGCCATCATTTTTTTTAATCGATATATAACAATTATATCCAGAGTCTGTTTTTTCTATCTTAGGATGTATATTTATTAAGTCTATTTTATTAAACACCTTCAATATCGGAATATTTGATGGCAAAGTATTTATTAGCTCATCTTCATCTTCATCTCTTGCATCAATTAATAATAATATTTTGTCTGCCTTTTGAATTTCAATATGTGCTCTACGAATACCTTCCTGTTCAATTAGATTATCACTATTTCTTAATCCCGCAGTATCAATGATATGTAATGGCATTCCATCTAATTGAATTCTTTCTCTAAGTATATCTCGCGTTGTTCCAGCAATATCGGTAACAATTGCAGCATCATGTCCCGCAAGCGCATTTAATAAACTTGATTTACCTGCATTAGGCTTACCCACTAATACTACTGTCATACCATCTCGTAATAAACGACCCTGTTGTGCAGTTTTCTTAATTTCGTTTATTGTTTCTATTAACTTAATAATTCGATTTTCTACTACACCATCAGATAAAAAATCTATTTCCTCGTCAACAAAATCTATTGCCGCTTCAACATAAACGCGTAACTGGGTTAACTCCGACACTAACTCATTTATCTTGTTTGAAAATTCGCCTTGCATTGATTTTTGTGCCGATCTTACAGATTGTTCAGTAGTGCTTTCAATTAAGTCTGCAACTGCTTCTGCTTGAGCTAAATCTAGTTTACCGTTTAAAAATGCCCTTTCTGTAAACTCGCCAGGTTTTGCTATTCGAGCACCTAATGAAATTACACGTCGTAATAATATATCTAATACGACTGAACCGCCGTGACCTTGTAATTCGAGCGTATCTTCGCCGGTATAAGATGCTGGACCAGGAAAATAAAGACAAATGCCAGTATCAATTATGCTGTTATCAACATTTATAAAAGGAGAAAATATTGCATGACGAGAAATAAGGGGTTTAGTGAGTATTTTTTGGGCAATCTCAGTAACACTTGGTCCTGAAATTCTAATAATACCGACACCACCATTCCCTGGCGGTGTCGCAATTGCTGCAATGGTATCTTGACTTACAAGCAAATTAACTCTCTTTTTCTATTTGCTTAGTAATGTACGTCTGTTGAATGATTGATAGTGTGTTATTAAACACCCAATACAGAACCAAACCTGCAGGGAAAAACAAAAAGAAAATTGTAAAGACGATTGGAAACATCTTCATCACTTTTGCTTGTATTGGATCTATCGGTGGAGGATTTAAACCTTGCTGAATTTTCATGGTAATTCCCATAATAATTGGCAAAATATAAAATGGATCCTGAATCGATAAATCTTGTATCCACAACACAAATGGCGCTTGACGAAATTCTACAGTTTCACTTAATACCCAATACAAAGCCATAAATACAGGAATCTGTATCAAGATTGGCAAGCATCCACCTAAAGGATTTACTTTTTCTTTTTTATATAACCCCATCATTTCAGTATTAAAACGTTGTCTGTCATCAGCAAAACGTTCTTGTAATTCTTTAAGACGTGGTTGTATCTTTCGCATTTTAGCCATTGATCTAAAACTAGCTTGAGACAATGGAAAAAATAGTAATTTTATACAAAAAGTTACGCCAATAATCGAAACACCCCAATTACCAACAACACCATGAATTTGATTTAATAACCAATAAATAGGTTTACCAATAAAAGTAAGTACACTATAGTCAACTGTAAGTTCTAAACCAGTTGCCACCTTTTCCATTAAAGGTTGTATCTTT
The DNA here is from genome assembly GCA_947454605.1 of Methylococcaceae bacterium. Classification (GTDB taxonomy): domain Bacteria; phylum Pseudomonadota; class Gammaproteobacteria; order Methylococcales; family Methylomonadaceae; genus Methylobacter_C. Next base: position 2,186 of record CANGLL010000033.1, read on the forward strand.
GGCCCTGCAAATAATTGAGATGAAAACTGTGCAGTTGAGTTATTCTCTATACTAACCATTGGAGAATATGTACCAATAACATAGCGATTATCATTTAATTCTTTAGTATAAAAATGATTGTCTTGATCTGCAGGCGGAATCCATGCTGAAGCGAAATAATGTTGAATAAATGCAGTCCATCCTCCTTTTGACATTTCATCTAACGTTTTTTCAGCCATATCATCAAAGCTTATTTTTTGATATTTATTCTTCTCTGTGTAAATAACACCGCCATCATAAGCTCTCATACCACCAGTTAACATATTTCCTTTGCCAGACTTATCTTCAACTTTCAATAATTGACTATATTGTCTGCCAGTCCAAACTTTTCCTGTGTTGTTTTTTACAACTTGATCCAGCTTGATATCGTAGCTTCCACGCTTAAACGTATAAATCTTTGTAATCAGAAAACCTTGATTATCAGACCAAGTTAAAGGCACAGAAAGAGTATCTTCGTTATCTTGTAAGTTGTATTGATCTTTTTCGCTAGTAAATACAGTGTAATGATTGGGTGCTGTTGGTAAACCAGCGTCCGCAATTAAACCACTTTGTGCAACAAATATTTTTTCTTGATTGTTATCAAATAGACGAACGGGCGTTTTATTTATTTCAGCTGGAGACATTCCAACCATTTCGCGCAGACTATCAACTACATTATTTGTTTTTTGTACTGGGTAGTTCAATAAATCTAAATTCGTTATTGTTCCACCTTGTAAATCAATTTCTAATGCTAAGACATCACTTTTAATTTTGATTGTTTTTGAAATTGATGAAATAGATTCTGATGATGTAATTGAATTTTGTGTTCCAGACTCAGTAGTTACAGACGATTGAGCTGTGACGGGTAAATCTTCTTTATTTTTTGCAACTTCAAGTGTTGAAATTGTAGCTACTTCTGGCTTAGGGTTATAGTCCTGCTCCCATGCCTGCCACAACATAAATATCAACATTCCAAAAGTAACAACTAGTACAAATCTTATATTATCCATTCTTATTACCGATTTTTTTCTGGAACAGGATCTATGCCCCCTTCATGAAAAGGATGACATTTCAATAATCTTCTTAGAGTCAAATAGAAACCAATAACCCCCCCATGTTTCTCAAATGCTTCTATGGAATAACTGGAGCAGCTTGGATAAAAACGGCAATTATCACCAAGCAATGGACTAACAAAGATTTTATAAATCTTTATTATTGCTATGAACATGAAGCGCATCTGGATACCAATCTAAGCCAATGTTTTTCCAGAGAATTTCTTAAAGATTCTGATGGAGCATCTATTGCTTCTTTTCGAGCTAAAACAACAACATCTATATTTCCTAAACTTTGCTGTTTTAATCTAAAATTTTCCCTTACTGTGCGCTTAATAATATTTCTATTAACAGCCTTTCTGACATTTTTTTTTGCAATTGCTAATCCTAGCCTAGGATGATCATGTTCATTCCTAATTGCTAACAATGTAAAATAAGTATCACTTGATTTTACTGGTTTATCAAAAACTTTTTTATACTCAGATGGTTTTTTTAACCGTAAATCAGAGGGAAAATCAAAATTTTGCTCTATCACCCAACATCAACTAGACAGTTAATTGAGCGCGACCTTTTGCTCTACGAGCATTTAATACTTTACGACCTCCTACTGTCGCCATTCTCGCACGAAAACCATGAGTTCTTGCACGTTTAAGTTTGCTTGGTTGGTACGTTCTTTTCATAATATTTATAACCTAATGAGTTGGGTGTTAACAAAAACACATAAAAAAGACTACGGATGATAAAATAATATGTATAGCATGTCAATTACGTAATTTGATGATTCACAATATTTAATTGCGATTATCAATTCTTTTATTTCTACCTTGTCTAACCAAAAAAGCAACTACATTAATGAATTTAATTTGGAACAATTGCCTAACAAAACTTGAAAATGAGATACCTAGTTCTGATTTTAGTACTTGGATAAGGCCACTACAAGCTATAGAAACTGATCAACAAATCAAACTATTAGCTCCTAATAAATTTGTACTAGATTGGGTCAAACAGCATTATTTTGAAAAAATTAATGAATCAGTACTAGAGTTTTCAGATGGAAAATTTGATCTTACATTTGAAATTGGCTCAAAAAAAGCACCATCACCCACTATTTCACCAAAAACAAAGCTTACAGAAACAAAAAAAACACTACCTAATTTTCTTAACAAAGCATTTACCTTTGAAAATTTTGTTGAAGGTAAATCTAATCAATTAGGTCGAGCAGCCTCCGTACAAGTATCAGAAAACCTAGGTAAAGCCTACAATCCATTATTAATTTATGGTGGGTCTGGTCTAGGAAAGACTCATCTTATGCATGCTATTGGTAATGCTGTATTTAAAACAAATCCTAATGCAACTATTGTTTATCTACATTCAGAAAAATTTGTACAAGATATGGTAAGAGCATTACAACAAAACTCCATTAATGCTTTTAAAGAATACTATCGAGCTATTGATGTTTTACTCATTGATGATATTCAATTTTTTGCTGGTAAAGAACGCTCTCAAGAAGAGTTTTTTCACACTTTCAATACGTTACTAGATAATAAACGTCAAATAGTTCTTACTTGTGATAAATACCCTAAAGAAATTGTTGGCCTTGAAGATAGATTAAAATCAAGATTTGGCTGCGGCCTACCCGTATCGATAGAACCACCCGATATGGAAACAAGAGCTGCTATTTTAATGAAAAAAGCTCAACAAGCTAATATTGTTCTTCCGCAAGAAGTTGCATTCTTTATTGCAAAAAAAATTCCTTTCAACGTTCGTGATCTTGAAGGTGCTTTAAGACGCGTTATTGCAAACTCCCAATTTACAGGGCGACCCATTTCTATCGAATTTACAAAAGAAGCATTACACGACTTAATTTCTTTAAAAGATAAATTAGTCAATATGGATAACATCCAAAAAACGGTAGCAGAATATTTCAAAATTAGAGTAACAGATTTATCTTCAAAAAATCGCAAACAAAACATCACTCGACCTAGACAAATTGCAATGTGTTTAGCCAGAGAACTCACCTCTCATAGCTTCCCAGAAATAGGCGATGCTTTTGGTGGTCGTGACCATACAACAGTTATGAACGCCTGTAAGAAAATAAATGAATTAAAGGTTTCTGATATGGGTATTGCAGAAGACTATTCTAATCTTCTTAGAACACTTTCCCATTAATAATAGATCTATATACTTTAATATATACGGCATGTGGATATATTATGTATAAAGCCATGTTTTTTAGAGGATAACCTTGTGTATAAATAAAACTGTTATTTAAAGTTTGTTTTTATACATCAGTTATACACAAATAAAAGCCCAAGCAAAAAACAAAATAACTATATGATTTTAAATAAAATAAAAAGTTTTCCACAGAATTTTGTGTTCTTAATAATAATAAAGTAAAAGAAATAAATAACATTATTATATTAATTACACCTATTTTTAAATCAATTAAAAAAATCTTAATAATAAAAAGAAAATTATGAAATTTATAATTAATCGGGAAGAAATATTACCTGCATTACAACAAATAGTGAGTGTCATTGAGAAAAGACAAACTATGCCAATACTCTCAAATGTATTGATAGTTGCTGAAGATCAGTTTCTTTATTTGACAGGAACTGATTTAGAAATACAAATAGTCGCTAAGATAAATTTTTCACCTGAATCAACAGGTGCTATTACGGTACCTGCTAGAAAATTCTTAGATATTTGTAGGTTATTACCTCAAGAGGCAGAAATAAAATTTGAACTTCAAAATGGTAAAGTAAAAATTTCTTCAAATCGAAGTCGTTTTTCTTTGAATTGTTTACCTGCAAATAATTATCCTGAGTTTTCAGAATCTGATTTAGAAAACGTAATTACTATCAACTCTGGTAAATTTAAAAAATCTTTAGATAAAACATTGTTTTGTATGGCTAATCAAGATGTTCGTTACTACTTAAATGGTTTATTACTCAACATATCAAATACTAAACTTAAATTAGTTGCATCAGATGGTCATAGATTATCTATCTATGAAGATTTGTTAAATGAAGGAACTGGCTTTGAATCCAGAATTATTTTCCCAAGAAAAGGTATACAAGAATTAAGTAAATTATTGGATGATCCTGAATTAGAGTTAAAAATAGAATTTTCTAATAACAATATTAAAGTCCATTTTAAAAATATAGTTTTTTCTGCAAAATTAGTGGATTCTAAATATCCTGATTTTAGTAAAATTTTCGATCAAGATTTTTTTAGTCCTATAAATATCCCAAGATTACCATTAAAAGAAGCTTTAACCCGTGTATCTATACTTTCTCATGAGAAACTAAAAGGCATTACATTAGACATTTCAACTGGCAGTTTAAAAATAAGTTCACATAATTTAGAACATGACGAAGCTGAAGAAGAAGTTTCTATAGATTACGATGGAAATCCCATTTCAATAGCATTTAATGCGCAATATTTATTAGATGCTTTTTCTAATTTAGATTCAGAGTTTGCTGTATTAACAATCGCAATTAATTTGACTAGTTGTTTTATTGATGAACCTAATGATTCTTCATATAAGTTTATTGTAATGCCCATGAGATTATAAGATTTGAAGTAATGTCTCTTACTAAGCTGGATATATATTCATTAAGAAATATTCAACAAGCCTCTTTCAATCCAATTTCTGGTATTAATTTTTTTTATGGTGAAAATGGCAGCGGTAAGAGTTCAATAATTGAAGCAATTTATATTTTAGGACGTGCAAAATCTTTTCGATCAAAATCAATTAAATCTGTCATTAATTTTTCTAAAGATGAATTAATCGTTTCTGCAAAAAAACAAGAAGCACATGGTGTAAGTTCCCATATAGGTGTTTTACTTAATGACAAACAAGCGCGTTGTCATATTAATCATCAAATAACTAAAAGACGATCTGAACTTGCTTACACGTTACCCATACAAATTATCCATCCCAAAAGTTTTGAGTTATTAGATTCGGGTCCACAGATAAGGCGAGAATTTTTAGATTGGGGAGTCTTTCATGATAATGACAATTTTTTATCGATATTTAGTAAATTTAAAACTGCACTCATTCAAAGAAATGCCTTATTAAAATCTAAAAAAATTCAGCATATTGATGTTTGGAATAACGAATTGATTTATTACGGTACAATAGTTAATGAATATAGAGAAATTTATATACAAAAATTTAAACCTATATTTTTAAATATCCTTGAATATTTTTTTCAAATTGAAAATATTGATTTAAAGCTTTTATCGGGTTGGGATACTTCGTTAGAACTAGGAAATATTCTCTTATCAAATTTAGAAAAAGACCTTCGTTATGGATTCACTCAAAATGGTCCACACAGAGGAGATTTTCAAATATCAAGGGATGGTAGATTGGTAAAAGATGTTGTTTCACGAGGACAATTAAAATTATTTGTTATCAGTTTAAAACTTGCCCAGATGCAATTATTGTTAAACGAACAAATTAATAAAGGTTGTTTTCTAATCGATGATTTCTCGGCCGAGCTAGATATAGAAAATAGAGATAAATTATTACTCTATCTATCTAATATGAATTGTCAGGTTTTTATTACCGCCACAGAAGTTTCTGAGTTTGGTAACTTAACTAAAATTAATAACTATAAAATGTTCCACGTGGAACATGGCACTATAAAGTCAGTGTAATGTTCCACGTGGAACATGCATAACAACCGCAAAAGGAAAGTCATGAGTGATAATGTTGATCAGTACGATAGTACGAATATTCAAGTATTAAAAGGATTGGATGCCGTAAGAAAAAGACCGGGTATGTATATTGGAGATACAGATGATGGATCAGGATTACATCACATGGTCTTTGAGGTTGTTGATAACTCAATTGATGAAGCCTTAGCAGGACATTGTAAAGAAGTAAAAGTGGTTATTCATAGTAACGGTTCAGTATCTGTATCAGATGATGGTCGTGGTATTCCAGTAGATATTCATAAAGAAGAAGGTCGTTCAGCAGCAGAAGTTATTATGACAGTGCTGCATGCGGGCGGTAAGTTTGATGATAATGCATACAAAGTATCTGGCGGCTTGCATGGAGTAGGTGTATCGGTAGTCAACGCTCTCTCTGAAGAACTAAACTTAGAGATACGTAAAAACGGTCAACTCTATAAACAACAATATAAAATGGGCGAACCTGTGGCACCATTAGTAGCAGTAGGTCCTGTAGAAGGTTCTGGTACATTAATTAATTTTAAACCTAGTTCAGAAACATTTACTGATGTCGAATTTCATTATGAGATATTGGCAAAAAGATTACGTGAACTATCTTTTTTAAATTCCGGTGTACGTATTAGTTTATATGATGAACGTAGTGATAGAACTGATGTATTTGAGTTTGAAGGTGGCATTGGTGCATTTGTAGTACATCTTAATAAAAATAAAACACCACTCTTCCCAGAAGTATTTCATTTTATAGCTGAAAAAGAAGGGGTTACCGTTGAGATTGCAATGCAATGGAATGACTCTTATCAAGAAAATGTATTTTGCTATACCAATAATATTCCTCAACGCGATGGTGGTAGCCACCTAGCGGGCTTTAGAGGTGCATTAACGCGAACTGTTAATCAATATATTGAATCAAGTGGACTAGCAAAAAAAGAAAAAGTACAAACAACGGGTGATGATGCTAGAGAAGGTTTAACAGCGGTACTTTCAGTTAAAGTACCTGATCCCAAGTTCTCATCACAAACCAAAGATAAATTAGTGTCATCTGAAGTTAAACCGCTAGTTGAATCTACTATGAATGAAAAGCTTCAAGAGTTTCTATTAGAGAAACCTCAGATTGCCAAAGCGATAGTAGGTAAGATTATCGATGCAGCACGAGCCAGAGAAGCCGCTCGTAAAGCTAGAGAGATGACACGTCGTAAAACTACTTTAGATATAGCAGGTTTACCAGGAAAGTTAGCGGATTGCCAAGAAAAAGATCCTGCATTATCAGAATTATTCTTAGTGGAAGGGGATTCTGCGGGTGGATCTGCAAAGCAAGGGCGTGATAGACGAACACAAGCTATATTGCCTTTGAAGGGTAAGATTCTAAACGTAGAAAAAGCCCGCTTCGATAAAATGATTTCTTCAGAAGAAGTGGGTACCTTAATTACAGCGTTAGGTTGTGGGATAGGTAAAGAAGAATATAATCTTGATAAACTGCGTTATCACCGTATTATCATCATGACTGATGCGGATGTGGATGGTTCTCATATTCGTACTTTATTATTAACGTTCTTTTATCGTCAATTACCTGAGATCGTTGAAAAGGGATATATCTATATCGCTCAACCCCCGTTGTATAAAGTCAAAAAAGGTAAACAAGAACATTATGTAAAGGATGATGCACAACTTAATGAATATTTAATCCAATTAGCTTTAGATAAAGCGCAACTATTCACTGACGAGACGGCGCCACCTATTCAAGGTCAAGGCTTAGAGAAGTTAGCTAGTGAATTTACAGGTGTGGTTGGAGTGATTAATCGTTTATCAAGACGTTATGATGATGCTTTCTTAGAGCAGTTCTCATACATGGATGTTATTAACGATAGCATAAAACAAAATGACGTAAGTCTTACTGGTTGGTTGAAGAAATTAGAACAGCAACTTAACGACAGTATAGGCAAAGCAGTTTTTACAATAACACTCGGTTTTAAAACCTCTGAAGATTTTTCAATTACCGTTAATAAAAAATTAAACGGTATTACTAAAACGTTTGTATTACCATCAAATTTCTTTAACGGTAAAGATTATTTAAAAATAGCGCAATACGCGAGTAATACGGCAGACATGTTTAACGAAAGCTCATATATGCAAATGGGCGAAAGACAACAACCTGTTAGTAGTTTTAAAGAAGCGTTTGAATGGATGATGAAGGAAATTAAAAAAGGCCAACATATCCAACGTTATAAAGGTTTAGGGGAAATGAACCCAGAGCAATTATGGGAAACAACCTTAGATTCAAATAATCGTCGTTTATTACAAGTTAGAATTGAAGATGTGATTGCAGCGGATGAAATATTTACTACTTTAATGGGTGACGTAGTAGAACCTCGTCGCGATTTTATTGTTAAGAATGCATTGGATGTAACTAATCTGGACGTATAATTTATGCTCACTTTCCCCCAAATTGACCCTATCGCATTAACCTTAGGCCCTGTTAAAGTCCATTGGTATGGATTAATGTATTTAATAGGTTTTGCTGCGGTGTATTTTTTAGGCCAAAAGCGTGCTCAGGCATCATGGTCAGTCATTAAACCAGAAGCCATAGAGGATCTAGTAACGTATGGGGCTATGGGCGTTATTCTTGGAGGAAGGATCGGGTATATTTTATTTTATAATTTCTCAGAGTTTTTAAATGACCCAGTTATCTTGCTTAAGATTTGGCAAGGGGGTATGTCTTTTCACGGAGGCTTATTAGGCGTATTTATCGCTATGTGGTTTTTTGCAAAGAAGCAGCATTGTTCTTTATTTCAATTAACCGATATTATTGCGCCGCTAGCGCCAATAGGATTAGGAGCAGGGCGGATAGGAAATTTTATTAATTCAGAATTATGGGGAAGACCTACAGATGTGTCATGGGCCATGATCTTTCCGAATGGTGGACCACTAGCTCGTCATCCATCACAATTGTATGAAGCATTTTTAGAAGGATTGGTGTTATTTATAATCCTTTGGCACTATTCTAAAAAACCTAGACCGACTATGGCGACTACTGGACTAGCCGTTTTCTTGTACGGTTGTTTTAGGTTTTTTATTGAGTTTTTTAGAATGCCAGATGCACATCTGGGTTTTGTCGCATTAGATTGGGTCACGATGGGGCAAATACTTTCAACCCCGATGATTATCATTGGTGGTGGTTTAATTTATTGGGCTTATAAAAAAGAGACTGTTAAATAAATTATGCAGGCATATTTAGATCTACTAGAAAAAATTCGTACAGAAGGCACCCTAAAAGGTGATAGAACCGGTAGTGGCACACTGTCACTCTTTGGCCATCAAATGCGATTTAATCTAGCAGAAGGGTTTCCTTTAGTAACAACAAAGAAAATACATTTAAAATCAATTATTTATGAGCTGTTGTGGTTTTTAAAAGGTGAAACTAATCTCGCATATTTACATGAGCATCAGGTTAATATCTGGAACGAATGGGCTAGCGAGCAAGGTGAATTAGGGCCTGTTTACGGACATCAATGGCGTTCATGGCCTACACCCGATGGAAAACACATTGATCAAATACAGCAAGTAATTGATCAGCTTAAAAAAACACCTAATAGTCGTAGAATTATCGTTTCTGCATGGAATGTAGCAGACTTACCTGATGAAACCATTAGCCCGCAAGCTAACGTATCATTAGGAAAAATGGCCTTAGCGCCTTGTCATGCTTTTTTTCAGTTTTATGTAGCAGAGGGTAAGTTGTCTTGTCAGCTCTATCAGCGTAGCTGTGACACGTTTTTAGGTTTACCGTTCAATATTGCCAGTTATGCATTATTAACGCATATGGTGGCTCAGCAGAGCAATTTGGCTGTTGGAGATTTTATTTGGACGGGAGGTGATGTACACTTATACCTAAATCACCAAGAACAAGCGGAAATACAGTTAAATCGTCAACCTTACGCGTTGCCTACTTTAAAAATTTTAAGAAAACCTGAATCTATCTTCGATTATAAATACGAAGATTTTAGTTGTGAAAATTATGAGGCTCATGCGCATATTAAAGCGCCTATTTCAATTTAGCACAGTAAATTTAAGACTAAGTTCTCAAGCATTTTTAGGCTTAGAAATTCTTTCACACGATGTTAGTTCAGTTTAATTAATAAACCGAATATCAATAATTTATATAAGAGCCCAACTAATATGAACGCACAACATAAAGCCCACCCTTGGCATGGCATTGATCCTGGTGAAAATGCACCTACAATCGTTACTGCATTTATTGAGATTGTACCGTCTGATACTGTGAAGTATGAAATAGATAAAGACAGTGGCTATTTAAAAATAGACAGGCCACAAAAATTCTCAAATATGATTCCCACACTGTATGGGTTTATACCAAAGACATATTGCGCAGAAAGAACAGCTGAATATGCTTCACTCATGTCAGGAAAAAATGTACCTAAAGGCGATGGTGACCCTTTAGATATCTGTGTACTTAGTGAGCGTAGCGTGACGCATGGTGATATCTTGCTACAAGCTATACCGATTGGTGGTTTTCGTTTATTAGATGGCGGTGAAGCGGATGATAAAATTATTGCTGTTATGAAAGGTGATGAGTTCTACCGTCAATGGAATGATTTATCGGATTGCCCAGATTCTTATGTTAATCGCCTTAAACATTATTTCTTAACTTACAAGCATTTACCCAGTGAACCTAATATTTGTGAGATAACAGATGTTTATGGTCGTGAAGAAGCTCACGAAGTGATTAAACGCTCCATGGAAGATTATCAAAATCATTTTGGTTGTTAGAAAGCAGAAGGTATTTTAATTACCTTGTTGGTTTCTTTGACCATACTGATACATAAATTTACGTTTTAACAAACCGGCTGGATCATCAGGGATACGTTTTAGCCATTGTTCATTAGCTTGTTGCTGCTCTGTAGACGGTTGTTCTTGAGTAGCGGCAGGCTGTTTGGCTTTATCTTTTTCATCCTTAGACTCATCCGCTTTTTTAGGCTCAGCTTGTTTAGCCTTTTCTTCCTCAGCTTTTTTCTGTTCGGCTTCTTTTTCTTGTTGGGCTTTATCATCAGCAGATTTTTGTTCATCCGCTTGTTGCTGTTGCGTTTTTTGTTCTTCTGATTGCTCTGGTTTTTGATCAGAGTCTTTTTGCTCGTTAGAGTTTTGCTCTTGCTGATCGTCCTTAGACGGCTCGTTTTTATTATCTTTTTGGTCTTGTTTGTCCTGCTTATCTTGGTTTTGTTGTTGGTCTTGTTTTTTCTGCTCTTCTTGTTTCTTTATTTCCTTTTCAACTAAATCTCTATTAAATTTGGCATCTGCATTCTGTGGATTTAAAGCTAAGGCTTGGTCATAAGCTTGAAGCGCTTCTTTTAATTGACCCGACTGAGCTAAAGCATTGCCATGGTTGTAAGCGCTGAGTTCTGTTTTAGCGTCTTTTAGGTTCTCTAAGGCTTTATCGTATTGTCCTGCTTTATACTCAGCGGCGGCTTTCCAATCAGCGTTATCAAATAAATCTGCCGCTTTTTCATATTGATTATTTTGAAAAGCCTGTTGGGCTTGTTGATTTTTAGTTTGCCATAAATCTTGCCACTCAAAGGCATAACTATTTTTTGGCAAAGGTAATAACAACAATAAAATCCAACACAATAAACCCTTTCTAAAGCTTAAAGCCGCCAAGGGAAGGGCAATGGCTAATAACCAAGGACCTTTATCATCCCATTGCTCTAATAATATGTTTTTATTTTCTTTGCCGTCTTGTTGCATGGGTTGATCGAGCCCCGCTAATAAATTTTTAATATCTGAGTCATTAGCGGTAATAGTTTGATAACGACCTTTACCTATTTCAGCTAACTTGCTTAATAATTTAGAATCTAGTTTTGGGATAACAATGGTGCCCTGCTGATTTTTCATAAAACCGCCCTCAGTTAAGGCAATAGGTGCGCCATCATTAGTACCCGCACCTAATACAGATAAGGTATAGCCGTCTAAATGTTTTGCGGCACTTAAGCCTTCGTCATCCACTTGATCTGTAATTAAAAATATTTGGCCTTTTTGGAGGCCCGCTTGTTTAAATAATTCCACGGCTTTATTAATAGCTAATTCAGTATTGCTTCCTTCACTAGGCATAATATTGGTGGTGAGGGCTTCTAATTGACTTGCAATAGTCTCAGAATCATCAGTCAGTGGCGTCACTGTAAAAGCATCACCAGAATAAACTAACAAAGCGGTTTGACCGTCTTTACGCAGGGCCAAAATATCAGCTATTTTGTATCGCGCTCTTATTAAACGACTCGGCTTAATATCCTCAGCATTCATCGTGGGCGACATATTTAAAGCGATGACTAAAGCAGAATCATTTCTAAACACAGGAGAGGGCAAGCGATTCCAAGTAGGCCCTGCAATAGCAGTAATGATTAACAAAGTGGCTAAAGCACCTGTTGTTAAAGGCCAGCGACTTTGGGTCACTGCTTTTTCTTGTAATAAATATGGCAGTAAATCCTCATCACAAACAGAAGCCCAATTACCGCGACTTAATTTGCTTTTTAATAAGAAAAACAAAATACCCACATAAGGTAATAAGGCTAACAGCCAATAAGGTCGAATAAAATGAAACTCTGCTAGATTCATGACAACCTCACGCGGGTAGCGCAAATAAAACCGACCAAGGCCAATGCTAAACCTAAGGGCCAAGGATACAATTCACTATGGGGTCTAAAGTATTGTTTATCTTTTTCCACGGGCTCTAACTGATCTAATAGCATGTAAATATTGTTTAATTCATCAGAGTTTCTGGCTCTAAAATATTTACCACCCGTGCTTTCAGCCACCTTAATTAAGGTCTTTTCATCTAAATCTCGAGATGGATTCACTTTTCTATTACCAAAAAAACTACGCACGATCATTTCATCCGCACCGACACCAATGGTATAAATCTTTAATTGATTATCTTTAGCCAGTTCTGCGGCTTTTATCGGAGTAATTTCACCTGCGGTATTGGCACCATCAGTTAATAAGACTAATACTCGACTATCAGCAGGTTGATTTTTAAGGCGTTTAACGGCTAAACCAATCGCATCCCCAATAGCCGTGTTTTCACCTGCCAAACCAATCACCGCTTCATTGAGTAAGGTTTGGACAGTTTTTCTGTCAAAGGTTAATGGGGTTTGTAAGTAGGCATTCGTACCAAATAAGACTAAACCGACTCTATCTCCCACACGGCGATTAATAAAATCCGTGGCCACCGCTTTAATTGCGGTGAGCCTATCGACGGCTTGTTTATTAATAAAAAAATCTTGTTCTTCCATACTGGCAGATAAATCAACGGCTAGCATTAAATCACGACCGCTGACTGCTTGCTCAATAGGGTCGCCTAACCATTGTGGGCGGGCACTGGCCAGCACTAATAAACACCAAGCAATACTGGCTAATAACAAAGGCCATTGTTGTGCTTGAGAGACTGATTGTGAGCTACCTTCTGAAAAATCACTTAAAAAGGGTACTTTTAAAGCGGATTCTTCTACAGGAATTTCAGCAGGAATTAGCCACCGAATCAATAATGGTAGAGGTAAAGCAAACAAAAGCAGGGGCCACTCAAAATGAATCATGATTTTTTTCTTTTAGCGTAAGAACTTTGGGCTTTAAGCCAGGTTTCACATAACACCAGTAATTCTGCAACTTCTGCAGAGCTAGGAGGTGTTTTTCGGTAAGCGGCTTCCGTTAATAACCGTCCTGGGCCCTGAGTAAATGAGTTACCTGAGACAGATTTATCTAAAAATGCCAACCAAGCTTGGCCGGTTAAACTGGCGACTTGGCTTCTGGGAGCAAAGCTCATCGATACGCGCCTAATTAATATAGATAGATCGCGTAATTGATTAGCACTGTCTTCAGGCGCATAAAGCTTGATAAGCTCTAAATTTTTTTTAGCGACTTTAATAGCCGTCTTGCGTGTTAAGTGTTTATAGAACCGATATAAACCAAATACCACCAACGGAATTAAAATAGCCAGTAACCACCAACCAATGGCGGGAGGCCACCAGCCAATAGTGTCCGGGAGATGGATGTCTTTAAGTGGGAGAGGAAGTTGATTGGGTGGCATGAATTAAAAAAGAAAAATTATTTTAAGCACTGCAAAGGATCATCTACGGTGCTGCAATTAATAAAAGTTAAGCCTTGTTTTTTAGCTAATGATTCTAGCTGGAGTTTACGTTGTTCAAAGCGCTGTTGATAACTCAGTAAGCGATCTTTATCAGTCGCATCAAACATGACATCGCGTTCATTATCAGTAAATCGAAA
>CANGLL010000034.1 GCA_947454605.1 Methylococcaceae bacterium
GTCATCATGCTTAAGCCTTATCCAGGTTTAAATTATGCAGCTATTAAATTGGCGAAAGGCGATGTGGTATTACATGATTTGTATCATTCAGGCACTGCTTGTGCATCTTACGAATGGGGTGAGCAATATTCGTTAGTGGCTTTTATAGAGCACTGTGCCCGGCTAGGTGTAAAAGTGTATTTAGCACCTGCCATTAAATCAACATCGGCCTACCAGAGTACCCAAGTGTTATTAGCAAGAGGGGCAGAAATGCTTTGGAATATGTCGATAGAATCAGCCTATGTAAAACTGTTATTAGCTTATGGTAATTTTAAAGAGCCACAAGAAATACTAGCGTTTTTAGAAACCAGTATTTCTGGTGAGCATATTCGTCTTAATAGTTAATCAATCAATAATATGCTCATATATTTATGATAATTCTATTTATCCATCAGAATTTCCCCGGACAATTTAAGCATTTGGCGCCTGCTTTAGCCGCCGATTCTAAGCATAAGGTTGTTGCAATGGCGATGCGGGACATGGGTACAAATGAATGGATGGGAGTGAAGTTAGTCTCTTATTCTAGTCAAAAAGGTTCAACGCCAAATGTGCATCCCTGGGCCAGTGATTTTGAAACTAAAACTTTGCGGGGTGAGGCTTGCTTTAGGGCCGCTATAAAAATGCGCGAAGCCGGTTTTTATCCCGATATTATTATTGCGCATCCCGGTTGGGGTGAAAGTCTCTTTATTAAGGATGTTTGGCCAGATGCTAAATTAAAAATTTATAGTGAATTTTATTATCATATTAAAGGCGCCGACGTAGGTTTTGATCCTGAGTTTGCAAACGCCGATCAAGATGTCATGTGTCGAGTGCGTCTTAAAAATGCGAATAATCTGTTACATTTTGAGATTGCTGACGCCGGTATTTCACCTACGCAGTGGCAAGCAAGCACATTTCCAGATGTGTTTCGTAAAAAAATTACCGTTATTCATGATGGTATCGATACAGATGCGGTAACACCCAATGCACGTGTAAGTTTGTCTTTAAATAATGCCGAAAGAACTCTCAAGCTAACAAAAACAGATGAGGTAATTACATTTTTTAATCGTAATCTAGAACCTTTGCGTGGATATCATATTTTTATGAGAGCTTTGCCAGAATTACTTAAACGCAGACCTAATGCTTTGGTGTTAATAGTGGGCGGGGATGAAGTTAGTTACAGTATGAAGCCGAAGTCTGATAAATCCTGGAAAGAAATATATGCCAAAGAAGTGCGGCCTTTAATCAGTGATAATGATTGGCAACGGGTACATTTTTTGGGTAAAGTGCCTTATTCAGTTTTTGTGTCCTTATTACAGTTGTCAAAGGTACACATTTATTTAACCTATCCTTTTGTCTTAAGTTGGAGTTTGTTAGAGGCGATGAGTGCAGGTTGTGCGATTGTGGCGAGTGATACACCCCCCTTACACGAAGCCATAGAGCATGATCAAACGGGTCGCTTAGTGGATTTTTTTGATATAAACGGTTTAACTGATCAGGTGTGTGACTTATTAGATGATGAAGTCGCGAGACAACGTTTAGGTGCAAATGCCCGCGAGTTTGTTATTGCAAATTATGATCTTAAAACGGTTTGTTTACCCAAGCAAATAGCTTGGGTATTGTCTTAAGCGCGTTGTATTAAATCGATTTTATAAATAAAGGCAAAATTTTGAAGCGTATTTTATTGGGTGTTACTGGGGGTATTGCGGCTTATAAGTCAGCTGAATTAGTGCGCTTATTAAGAAAACAAGGTGCTGAAGTGCAAGTGGTGATGACAAAATCAGCAATGCAATTTATCAGTCCGTTAACATTTCAAGCCTTGTCAGGAAATCCTGTCCATACAGAGTTGTTAGATGCCGATGTCGAAAATGCCATGGGTCATATTAGTTTGGCGCGTTGGGCGGATTTGTTACTGATCGCTCCTGCGACTGCTAATATCTTAGCAAAATTAGCGCATGGTTTAGCAGACGATTTATTATCGACGCTCTATTTAGCGGCTACATGTCCGGTTTATGTGGCGCCAGCTATGAACCAAGCGATGTGGAATAAAATGGTTACCCAAGAAAATATACAGACATTACATCGTCATGGCGTTAAGGTGATTGGCCCGGAACAAGGTGATCAAGCGTGTGGTGAAACGGGTTATGGACGGATGTCTGAACCGATGGCCATATGTGCACAATTATTAGCAAATGATAAGCCTGATCTTTTAACAATATCACAATACTTAAAAGGGCATAAAATTTTAATAAGTGCCGGCCCCACTTGTGAGCCATTGGACCCAGTGCGTTATCTAACCAATCGTAGTTCAGGAAAAATGGGTTACGCATTAGCAACTGCGGCTTTAAAAGCGGGTGCAGAAGTAACCTTAATAAGTGGCCCCGTTGCATTAACTGCACCTGCTGGTGTTGAATTAATTAAAGTAACAACAGCAGAAGAAATGTATCAGGCTGTGATGTCAAAAGTCGCAACGCAGACTATTTATATTGGCGCGGCAGCAGTGGCAGATTACAGTCCGGTACTGAGTCAGCCCGAGAAAATCAAGAAACAAGCCGATCAATTAACAATTGTTCTGCAAAAAAACAAAGATATCTTAGCCGCGGTAGCAGCGGATACATCTCGGCCTTTTACGGTAGGATTTGCGGCAGAAACACACGATCTTGAGACCTATGCACGCGATAAGTTAACTAGAAAAAATTTAGATATGATTGCAGCAAACTGGGTGGGTCAAGAGCAAGGCGGGTTTGATAGTGAAGAAAATGCCCTGCAGGTTTTTTGGGCTAATGGCGATAAATCCTTTCCCATGACAGATAAAACTCAATTAGCTAAACAGTTAATGGCGCTAATTGCTGAGCGTATACAAGCCGTTTAAGCGTTTTATTTCCTGGCTTCAATCAGCTTTATGAGGTGGCTGCTTCTCTGGTCAACGATCACCCATGCAAAGCCCGCCGCTTTAACATTTCTTATGGTGTTTCTATTAATGTTCGCACCGACTAAGGTGAGTACGATAGGATTAAGGAAGTTCATGACTTTAGCTAAAAATGGGTGCGTACTAATCACATGTTCAAGCAACAAAACCTGACCTCCGGGTTTGCAAACACGGTAAAGTTCTTTTAGGCCTTTAAGCGCTTGAGGAACTGAACAAAATACAAAAGACGCGATGACGGTGTCAAAACTATTATCGGCAAAAGCGAGTGATTGAGTATCCATTAAATCCAACTCCACTTTTATGGCTTTATTAGTTTTTCTCTGCGTTGCTTGTTTCAGCATTTCGGGACTAAAATCAATCGCAGTGACTCGCGCTCCGGGCGGGTAATATTCAAAATTCTTACCGGTGCCTACCCCCACTTCAAGTACATGGTGGCCTTCAACCTTGGACCACAATTTCTTTCTCCAAGACTTAAAAAATAAGCCTTCCATCATCGCCTCCATGATTTCAAAATAAGGTGCAATTCGATCGTATCTTTTCCTGATGAGGTCGTTTTCTGTTTTCATAAAGTTATAGGATGTGAGTTAACTAGTTGAATATTACAGTGAGATATCGAGCTTCATCAACATTAATCTTATCGGTCGTGTAAAATAGCATCAACAAGCAAGTTTTATTTTTACCCAAACATCTTGGGTGATTGTATTTTGGATTTTTATAGACGTGATAGAACAGGTACAAGATTTAGTTCAAACTAGACTCCCGACTGAGCAAGGTGAGTTTGTCTTACATTACTATAGCAATACGATAGACAATAAAGAGCACATGGCCTTAGTGAAAGGTGATGTGGCTAATAAAGAAAATGTGCCTGTGCGTATTCATTCCGAGTGTTTTACGGGAGATGTTTTAGGTTCCAGACGTTGTGATTGTGGCGAGCAATTAGCAATGGCCATGCAGTTGATTAATGATTTAGGTTGTGGTGTTCTAATTTATCTTCGACAAGAAGGTCGTGGGATTGGTTTATTAAAGAAGCTCCAAGCCTATAACCTTCAAGATGAGGGTATGGACACCGTTGATGCAAATATTCATTTGGGTTATTTGGCGGATGAAAGAGAATATAATATCGCCGGATTAATATTAGATAGTTTGCACGTTAAGTCGGTGCAATTACTGACTAATAATCCAGAAAAGATAGAGTCTTTAACTCAGTTAGGTATCCATGTTACGGGGCGTATTCCCGTACAAGTTGTCGCCCATGATGAGAACGTGGGTTACTTAAAAACTAAAGCTAAAAAAATGGCACATATGCTTTTTGAACCTAAGTCTTAGATCCCAAAGAAATCTCCACTAAATTAACCCAATATTCGGCACCGATAGATAAAATATCATCGTTAAAGTCATAATGTGGGTTATGCAATAAGCAACTGTTTTCAGATGATCCGTTACCAATCCAAAGGTAGCACCCCGGCTTTTCTTGAAGCATAAAAGCAAAATCTTCAGACCCCATGCTCGGCGTGGGGTTGGTGTTAACCCCCTCTTTTCCAGCTACCGCTATAGCAGCTTCTAAAGCGATGGCTGTTTCTCCTTCTGTATTAAAAGTGACTGGATAGCCTGCATTTTCAGGATTAAATGCTAGCGTTGCATCAATTTCAAAGCCTGTGCATATATGTTGTACTAAGTGGCTCAACTTATCAGCGATTAACGTTTTAACTTGCTGACTGAAGCATCTAAAAGTCCCTCTTAATACGACTGATTCTGGAATGGCATTCCATGTATTACCCGCATGAATTTGCGTAATACTCACGACTGCCGCATCGGCTGGGTTAATGTTTCTACTCACAATACTTTGTATTGCCGTGATAAGTTGTGCTGAGGCTAAGATCGCGTCATTACCTAAATGAGGCATGGCAGCATGGGTGGCTAGGCCCGTCAGCGTAATTTCAAAACAATCAAAAGAGGCCATCATTGCGCCTGTTTTAACGGCAAAGTGACCGGTAGGGATATCCGGGAAATTATGCATCCCAAATACGCAGTCAGCCGGAAACTGTTCAAACAGTCCATCCGTTATCATTTGCTGGGCGCCAGCCCGACCTTCTTCTGCGGGTTGGAAAATGAAATAAACAGTCCCATTAAAGTTTTTATTTTCAGATAGATATTTAGCTGCGCCGAGGAGCATTGCAGAATGCCCATCATGACCGCAAGCGTGCATCTTTCCGTCATGACAAGATTTATGGGCAAAAGTATTTTTTTCTTGGATGAATAAAGCATCCATATCGGCTCTTAGGGCAATCTTTTTGTCGCTATCACCGGCTGAAAGAGTTGCAACTACCCCAGTTTTTCCTAAGCCTTGATGTACCTTTAGGCCAAAGTTCTTAAGTTTTTCAGCAATAAACGCCGCGGTTTGGGTTTCTTCAAAAGCGGTTTCAGGAAATTGATGCAAATGCTGACGCCATTGGCGCATTTCACTGTGTAATTGCTCAAAAGTATTGCTTAGCGTCATAGTCGAATTGATTTTAAATGAATTAAAGAGGCATGCTAAACCGGTTTAATAGTATTAACAAGATTATAAGGATATCAATGACGAATTACCCTATGATTGTAGTAGAAATAAGATTTTGTTAGTATATTCAACCTCTTTAATGCTTAGCTTATTTGATATGAGTGAAAATAAAAGTGACTGCAGTCTTTGCGATTTACCTGTTGAAATAGTGGGGTTTACTTTAACAACACCTCAAGGAGAAAAGGTGTTCTGTTGTGAAGGTTGTAAATCAATCTTTAAGTTGCTGAATAAAAATGAGCTTTTAGCAGATTCAGATCAAGATTAAGATTGGGTAACAGTTGATCAGGCTATAAATGTGTCATATCGCACATTTTTTTAGTAAAAGTGTGTGATATGACACATACTTTATAAAACCCTAAGCGTGTTAAAAATAATATTCTTATACGTTTTAGCCTATTACTGAAGTTGGAATGATCTTTGCTAATAGCCTATGAATTACTCAAATTCCACAGGCTAAACTATATTTCCAATGCTAAAACTTACCTTTATTAACAAGTGGGTGGCACTTGTTTATCGTATTGTTCTTATTGTCCTATTTACTAGTCCTTTCCAGCATGCACAAGCGACTACCTCTTTTGCCAGGCAGACAGGTGAGCCTTGTACAGCTTGTCATATGCAGGCTTATGGACCTTGGTTGACGCAATATGGCCAAAAATTTAAGTTGGATGGTTATGTGGCGGGTCATGCCAATAAGTTACCCGATGTAATTAATCCTTTAGCGGTTGAGGTAGTGGGTTCTGTAACGAATACGCAGAAAAAAAATGGTGGCGACCCTTACTATGCTAATTCTACGGGGCATTCAAATCCCAACAATAATGTCGTGACGGATTGGGCGGCAGTATATTACACCGGTCGTATAACCGATAAAATTGGCAGCTACTTGCAGATGAATATTAGTCCTCAAACTGGACAATCTGTAAGTCTAGCTATGGCGGATATTCGTGTCGCTGATCATGCCACAATTCAGGGTAATGAAATAACCTATGGTTTGACTGTTAATAATTCACCAACGATGTCTGATTTTTGGATGACGACACCTGCTTGGATGTACCCTTACACCCAGTCATCTATGACCATACATCCAGCGGCGCAACCTTGGTTGCAAGCATTAATGGAAGGTGCTAATACAGCGGGATCAACGGCTTACATGATGATTAATAACCATCTGTATTTAGAAGCAGGTGGTTATACATCACAATCCAAAGAGATGGCCAACGGCTTAGGTGTTTGGAAAAACGGCTCACAATGTACTGAGCCGCAATGTGGGTTGATTGATGGTGGTGCCCCTTATTGGCGTATGTTCCTTCAGCATAGTGTGGGTGCCCATACGATGATGATTGGTACTTATGGGATGGCTGCAAATGTTATCCCTTATTACAACATGGGGATGGGTTCAAATTATTACGTTGAATATAATGCTGATGCCAATTATTCGTACATGATGGATGACAGCAATATGTTGATGGCCATGGTTAAATATACCCATGATTCCATGAATATGGGAGCATCACAGGTTCAAGAGTTTTCCAGTAACAACAGTAATTATCTTGATAGCGTCATGATGATGGGGATGTGGACTTATAAGCAGACCTACAATCTTACAGTTGGTTGGAATTATATGAAGGGTAGTTCAGATATGCATCTCTATAACGGCGCTGGTGATGGATTTAACGGTGTCCAAGCTATCTCAGGCAGTGCTAACGGCTCGCCCAATACGAATTCATTTTTATTCGAAGCAGATTATGTCCCTTTTGGTAAAGGTTCTTTTGCGGCAGATCCCTACTTAAATGTGCGCTTGTCTTTACAGTATTGGGCTTATACACAGTTTAATGGTGCGACAACAAATTATGACGGTGCGGGGCGTAATGCTAGCGATAACAACACCTTGTATTTTGTCGGCAATATGATGTTTTAATTTGAGTTAATTTCTATGAAACAAGATTTTAAAATGATAGCTCTAGTAAGAGTAATAACGGGTGTCTTTATATTAGGGATAGCTCAAACGGTTTTCGCGGATACAGTCACCGAAACCCCAATCGATCATCATAGACACATGGGTGGTCACATGCATATGCACATGTCGGATGACCATAAGATGGATCCTAATGGTCCGCGGTTTGCTAATGCTAAAAAGTTGGCTGATAAAGCCTGTGCAGATTGTCATGGCAAAACGGGTATTAGTAAAACAGATGACAACCCTAATCTTGCCGGCCAAGATGCTTTGTATTTTTGTAAAACCATGTATGACTATCGTAGTAGAGCACGAAACCTACCGCCTATAAAAACGAATGACGGTTTGTACGTGCCTAACATGAATGAAGTAACTGACAAGTTGAGTGATCAAGATATTGTCGACTTATCTGAATATTACGCGCATTTACGCGCCCAATAGAAGTGTAACTCCTAATGACTGAACGTAATTTATTTCGTATCGTAGTAATTTATTTAATGAGCTTTGTTGTAGTTGGACTTTCGGGCTGCTCTATTTTCTCAAAAAAAACGCCCGCTGAAACAGCGGCAAGCACTGCATATTATATGTGTTCGGGTTGTCATGGCTCAGACAAAGTCCGCGTTAACTTTATGACACCCAATATCATCGGCCAAAAGAAAGGTTATCTCGTGTCTACCTTAAAGGATTATCGTGATAAAAAACGTATTGAACCTTTAATGAATGGTGCGGTTGCTGATTTAAGTGATCAAGAAATTGACAGTTTGGCAGATTATTATTCTAATGCACGTTTAGATAAATAATTAGCCATGAGAGGCAAATGAGGTCAATTAAGCTTAGCGTTTGGGATTGGCCTCTACGCGTATTTCACTGGTTATTGGTTGTTGCCGTTATTGGCGCTTATACCACCGGTAAGTTGGGTGGTTCCTTAACTGAATGGCATCTTATAATCGGTAGGCTTACCTTAGGTTTAATAGTATTTAGGCTGTTATGGGGATTTATCGGTACACAGTCAGCGCACTTTAAGCAATTTTTTCCAACCATTAATCGCCTAAAGCGTTATTTTAAGGGCGAATGGCATCAGCTAGGACATAATCCGCTCGGTGCATTATCTGTTTTTGCATTACTTTTTATTCTAATGGCCTTGGTATCAACGGGCTTATTTGCTAATGATGATATCGCGTATGAAGGGCCTTTATACCCCACCGTAGGTAAAGCCCTAAGTGATCAACTCACAGGATGGCATGGAGCCTTGGTCAATTTCCTGCTGGGCTTAGTGGTATTGCATGTGGGTGCTATTTTTTATTATCTTTTACACAAGAAGATAAATCTTATTCGCCCGATGATAACGGGGTGTAAGGAAGTTCCGATTGATGAGCCGTTACATCCAAACAATCAGCCTGGTTTCTTACGTTTTGCACTAGCCACTTTAAGTGCTATTTTGGTTGTGTACGCGGTTTGGAATAGTGAATTTAGAGATTATCTGGCATTATTGGCACAATAACTTTTGTCGCCCATAAAGGATAAGAAATGAAATTGACAACCTTACTTGGCTTAACAGCCCTATCATTTTCCACGATCGTTTTAGCTAACCCCATCGAAGATCAAATTCGAATACGTCAATCTACCTACGCGGTCATGGGTTGGAATACGGCCAAGATTAAAAGCCAAGTGGTTGATCACCCAGCAACTTATAATAAAGACCAAGTGCTGACCGCTGTTAATACACTCGCGGCATTGGCACATTCAAATTTACTTGAAGATCTGTATGATGTCGGAACTGATCAAGGTAGCGGCTGGAAACCGACGCGCTTAAAAGTTGATTATTTCCAGAAGCAGGCGGAAGTCAAAGAAATTAATGACCGGTTAATCAAAGAGACTGACGAATTTAAAACCATTGCCGTATCAGGTGATGTAGCGGCAATTAAAAGCCAGTTGGGTAAACTAGGTGCAACGTGTAAAAGTTGTCACGATTTAATTCGTATTAAAGAATAAATCATTCAATGCCCGTGTAATAAAAAGGCGAGGGTATTGCCTTTAAGTCCATTAACTTAAGATGGGACACAGCGCAAGGCGTAACCGTTCGTCCTGAGTCTATCGAAGGATGTACGGTTAAGCCGCTCATGGTTCGACTGGGCTCACCAAGAACGGCTTAACCTTATACGTACCGCCTTAAGTTGGTAGTCACATTTAGTGTTCTATCGTTACAAAAGCCATTTTTGTAATACCGGCATGTTGCACGGTCGCCATTACTTCAGCTAATTTTTCATAAACAACGGCTTTGTCCGCATACAAATGCACACCAATATCCGGTGTCTTTTCTAGTTCTGTCTTTAAGTTACTTTCGAGTGTGGCTAAATCAGCAATAGCATTTTTATTAATGCTGATAGCACCTTGCGCATCAATCCCTACTTGCAACGGTTGTTTATGAACATCCGCTGTTGTTTGGGCTGTTTTAGGTAAATTAACATGCACCGATTGAGTGAGTAGCGGCGCAGTAACCAATAAAATGATGACTAGCACTAACATGACATCCACTAACGGCGTAACGTTAATTTCACTTAAAGCGTTTTCATCTTCAGATTGAGGTTTAAAAGCCATGGGTTAGCCCTGAGTGTTTTTATTGTCCAACGCGACAGTCATAAAGCCTGCGATAAAGTTTTCCATACTGGCACGTTGAATTTTTAAATGGCGAAGTGCAAAGTTATAAGCCAATACAGCCGGCACAGCAACGGCAATACCAATAGCAGTTGCGATTAAGGCATCACCGATAGGCCCTGCTACCACATCTAAACTGGTAGAGCCGCTTGCTGTAATATCATGCATGGCGTGCATAATGCCTAAAACCGTGCCAAATAGACCGACAAAAGGTGCGGTACTTCCAATACTGGCTAATAGCGTTAAGCCAAACTCTAAAGAGTGTTGTTCTTTTTGGAGCTGAGCACGAATATTTTGTTCCAGTAATTCGCTGATATCACCGGTATGTTTTAATTGTTTTCCGGCCGCTTTTTTATGCTCTTCTAACCACGTTTTTCCTGCATAAGCTAATCGCGCTTCAGAGCCTAAGGCGATATCATCATCTAAACTGTCAAACTGATTTAGATTAGCTAAGCTCCAGAATGCATTCTCAAAGCGCGTATTGCAACGACTGTTGTTAATAAACTGCCAGCTTTTAAATAGAATTAGTGTCCAAGTAATAACCGAAAAAAAGATTAAGGTATAAAGCGTTCCATCGATAATGAATTGGGGAGAGATGTTTTCAGACATATTTTATTATCCTTTTATTTAGAGTGAATAAGCGTTAGTGATCAAGTTTAAATTGGAGTTTTTGCACAGCACGTTGACTAACAGGCGTTCCATCGACTATTTTTTCTTTAAATTTCCACTTTTTAATGGCAGTGAGTGCGGCTTCGTTAAAAATCTCTTCGGGTTCAGCGCTAATGACAACGGCATTATCAACTGTTCCGTCTGTTTTGACGGTAAATTCTACTTTTACCCAACCTTCAATGTGGCGTCTTGTCGCTATTGAGGGGTATTCGGGCGGCACTCTAAATAGAGGTATCACACCAGAGCTAGCTGCCGAGTTGGTAGTAGGAGGCTGTGTACTATTAGGTGCGGGTGTATTGGGTTGTGTTTGGGTTGTGACTGCCGGCGCAGATACTGCGGGAGTAGGCAAAGTAACGGGTTGAGTTACGAGTGCTGGCGATTCAGCAGGAATGGGTTCTGGGCTTTTATCTTTAATGACTATGGGCGCTGGTTTTTTTATGATCGCCGGTGTTTTAACCGTTTTAGGTTTCTCAGGGGCTTTGGTAGGTAAGGGTTTAGCGACCTCGGTAGGCTTAGGCGCACCACTGTGCATTTCTATACTCATTAAAAGGAGAGGCTCAGTTTTTTCAAGGGGTATTTTTTTTAAAAGATAAAACGCTATACCGATATGAACTAATGCGACACCCATTAAAAAAGCAATCATCATCCATGTGCTTTTTTTGTGTGCCTCAAGTGGATTAGCGGCTAGCTTATTAGAATAAGACGATTTAATTAATGACATTAAGTAAATGGCTCTGGGTATTTTTGTCAATAACTGTGGCTGACTTATGCGTAAAAATGAGTGGTTTCTGCCTATTATACTGAGTACAGGGCATCAGTATGAATCTATATTAATCTTAAATTGGCACAGTAAGTGCTTTTAATTAAAGGCTGTATGATGAATAACGCACTAAAGTCGAGCTATCTAGCTTTATTAGGCTTGATTATAGCGTTGAGGCATTTATATCACGCACTAAAATGAGTCAGATGACCTGTAAGGTTACTGTTTTGGCTCGTGTATTTTGTTGTTACTGGACAAATATGACTAAATCAGAATTAATTGAAGTTATCGCAAAAAAACAGCCGTATTTTACGCGTAAGCAAGTAGATGCAATGATAGATTGTATTGTTGAGGGCTTATGTCAGGCCGCTATTAATAATGAGCGGGTGGAAATAAGAGGTTTTGGTGTGTTTACCGTGCATCATCATTCTGTCCGTGTAGGACGAAATCCTAAAACGGGTGAGCTTTTAGATTTACCCGCTAATGCTTTATTGCACTTTAAGCCAGGTAAGGAATTAAGAGAACGCGTTAATGCATCCATGTTGCATACGCCGATCATCAAAGAGTTGTAATGCTTTCTAATCAAATAGGTTTATTGATCTATAAAAAGTTTAGGTATGATGGCTTTCGCCTAATACCTATCTTTTTATATGACCTCAACTATACGCTTTAAATCTGATCTTGATAAATTACCCGCGTCAATAAAGGCTGCTGTTTTAATAGCATTAGATCAGTGGGATGAGCAACTTGCTATTTTAAAGCTTGATTTACCTTTGTCACCTGCACTCACTGCCAGCTTTGTAAAAGTATGGTCTTCCAGTCAGTTTGTCGCTGATAGCTGTATTAAACATCCTGAATTACTGATTGAATTAGTTAATAAGGATGACTTGTTTAACGCCTACCAAAAACATGATTATGCGCAACAGTTAGCTCAGTTAACGGTCGCCACCGAAGATGGATTAATGCAAAAACTCCGCTATTTTCGTCGCCAAGCAATGGTCAGAATCGCTTGGCGTGATTTAGCCGGCTGGGCGCCTCTAGCAGAAACTTTAGTCGAACTGTCATGGTTAGCCGATGCTTGTATTCAATACGCTTTAGCCTTTTTGTATCAAGAAGCCTGCGAACTTAAAGGCACCCCCGTTTTATCAGACGGTTCGCCACAACAAATCATCGTTTTAGGTATGGGTAAGTTGGGCGCTTATGAACTGAACTATTCGTCTGATATTGATCTGATATTTGCGTATCCAGAAAATGGTGTTTTAGCGGATAGAAAAGAAACCAGCTATAGCGAGTTTTTTACGCGTCTTTGTCAGCGCTTGGTAAAGGTGTTAGATGAAATCACTATCGATGGTTTTGTATTTCGGACGGATATCCGTTTAAGACCGTTCGGTGATAGTGGCCCCGTGATTATGAGTTTTGAGGGCATGGAAAATTATTATCAAACTCAAGCGCGCGAATGGGAGCGCTATGCCATGATTAAAGCACGGCAAGTAGCGGGGGATTTTAATACCGGTGCGCAACTGATGGCGATGCTAAATGCTTTTGTGTATAGACGTTATCTCGATTATGGTGCCTTTGAAGAACTGCGTGCTTTAAAAATGCAGATTACTCAAGAGCTGCGCCGTAAAGATCGTATGGACAATGTTAAGTTGGGGCCTGGATGTATTCGGGAGTGTGAATTTATCGGACAGGCTTTTCAGTTAATACGTGGAGGGACTGATAAATCTTTGCAAGTACGGCCTATTTTAGACGTATTAAGTCAGTTAAGTGTATTAGGTCTGTTACCCAAGGCAGATGCGGAACAGCTCATGGCTTCTTATTGTTTTTTGCGCAGAGTAGAAAATCATATCCAGCAGTACCAAGATCAACAAACCCATGATTTACCGACCAGTGATATAGGGCAACAGAGATTAGCGTATTCTTTAGATTATGCAGATTGGGATAGTTTTAAGGCTGAGTTAGATGATGTGCGTGATGCCGTGCAAGCGATATTCGATCAAGTATTTTCAGTCTCTAAATTAGCTATAAAAGATCAAGCCAGTGTGCAGATTTGGACAGGTTTAGTTGAAGCGGAGGCTTTAGAAGCGCAACTAACCGCCTATGGATTTAAAGACAGTATGGCCAGTTTATTGGCGATACAGCAGTTTAAGTCAGCACCCGCTATCAGACGTTTAACCGCTAAAGGCGCACAGAATTTAGATCGTTTAATGCCGCTACTCATGACGGCCTTGCAAAAGGTGGTTAATCCAGATCTCACCCTAAAACGCCTATTAGGTTTGTTTGAGGCCGTCGCAGGTAGAAATGTGTATTTAGCGTTGTTAGCAGAAAATTCAGACGCCTTAGATCAATTATTAAAGTTAGCTTCTGCCAGCACATGGGTTTGTGATTATTTGGCAAAGTATCCTGTCTTATTCGATGAGTTATTAGATACTCGAGCCTTGTACGAACCACTCAAAAAAGTAGATTTAGATTCACAATTAGCAAATGTAATAAAAACCATCGATAAGCAAGATCTTGAGCAAATCATGATCGCTTTACGGCAGTTTAAACATATTCATGTTTTAAAAGTGGCAGCGGCCGATATTATGGATGTGATTCCGCTAATGGTGGTGAGTGATTATCTGACTTATATTGCAGAAAGCATCGTGACACAGGTGATAGAAAGTGCTTGGTTAATGTTAGTCAATAAGCATGGGGCGCCACCTGACAGTGATTTAGCACATAAAGGTTTTGCTGTCTTGGGCTTTGGTAAGTTGGGCGGTATCGAATTGGCTTATGGCTCAGATTTAGATTTGGTGTTTATTTATGATTGCTCCGATGGTAATGCATTAACACTAGGAGAAAAGCCCATTTCTTGTATGCAATTTTATGGGCGCTTGGGGTTAAAGGTTCGGCATATTTTAGATACTAAACTGTTATCCGGCGTGCTGTATGACGTGGATATGCGCTTACGGCCTAATGGTAATTCTGGATTATTGGTGACTCAGATTCATACTTATGAGCAGTATTTACAGGATGAAGCGTGGACATGGGAGCATCAAGCCTTAGTACGTGGCCGGTTTATAGCCGGTGATATAAATTTAAAAACAGCTTATGAAGCCATCCGCGCTCGCATATTGAGTTTGCCCAGAGATTTAGAAAACTTAAAAACCGAAGTGCGAGATATGCGCGAGAAAATGCGCACTGCTTTAGCAACTAAAGTACAAAATCAGTTTGACTTAAAGCACAGCCCTGGGGGTATTGTTGATATAGAGTTTATGGTGCAGTTTGGAGTGTTGGCAAAAGCCGCAATTAATCCTGAGTTAACGACCTATACCGATAATGTACGCTTATTAGTTAAGCTAGAAGCGGTTGGCTTCTTTACTAAAGCCCAAGCTGATTTATTAACTAAAGCCTATTGTATTTATCGAGATACCGGCCACCAGAAGGTTTTACAAGGTGAGAGTGTTCTTATAGATGCACAAGAAGTAGCCGAGTTAAGTCCGCAAGTGGCACAAGTTTGGCAAGAGGTGATGGCGTAGCAAAAATGTGAGTTAAAGCCTTTACAGGCATTGTTAAAGGTTAAGGAAGGCGAGTTAAGGCTTTCACAAACATTGTCAAAGGTTTAGGTAGCCGAGTTAAATGTAGTGGTCTAATAAAAACAGACACACATATAGGTTGATATAATTAATCAATCGAACATGGGTAACTACAAATGACAAAACTAAAGCGAGTATTCGATACCGCGTTTAAATTAGAAGTTGTAATGCTAATTCAAGAGCAAGGATTTAGTGTTAGCCAAGTCTGTAAAGATATGGGCGTTGGCGAAAGTGCAGTAAGACGCTGGGTAAAGCAAGTTGAAGCCGAACAACTCTGTCAAAGTGGTATAGGTAAGTCTATCACGCCGGAACAGCAACGCATTAGGCAACTAGGAGCTGAAGTTAGAAAACTTAAATCAGATAATGAACTATTAAAAAAAGTGTCCGCCTTCTTTGCCCGAGAACTTCAGTAAAACAAGTTCTAGTTGAAAAAATTACATGCAGAGAAGGCTATTACTATTCAACAAGGCTTTGAAGTTTTAGATATGAGTCGTGCTGGCTACTATGCAGCGCAACGCAGGCTCAAGCAACCCCAAAAGCCCTGTGTTGTTAGCGTGTTATTAAAAAGTGAGTTTGAAACATCAGATCGTACCTACGGCTGTCGCCGGTTAAAGAGACAACTTGACGATAAAGGTGTTCAGTTGGGGCTTCATCGTATACGCCGTTTAATGAAGGAAATGCAGATCAAAGCTATTTGGAAACGCAAGTTTATAAATACAACAGATAGTCGCCATAACCTGCCAGTTTTTGAAAATGTATTAAACAGAAATTTTAACCCTAAAGAGCCCAATCAAGCCTGGGTATCTGATATTACCTATATTCGA
>CANGLL010000035.1 GCA_947454605.1 Methylococcaceae bacterium
AATACGGCAAGCTTTTTACAGGTTACTGGCAAGGCTGCAATTAAATGTTCAGCAGAGAACGGACGATATAATCTAACTTTAAGTAAGCCCACCGATTCACCTTGGCGACTTAAATAATCTAAGGTTTCTTGAGCCGCTTCTGCCCCTGAACCCATGATGATAATGATACGTTCTGCATCTGCAGCGCCGACATATTCAAATAATTGATACTTACGACCCGTCAGTTCTGCAAAGCGCTCCATGGCAGTTTGCACAATGTTTGGCATGGCTTGGTAATAGCTGTTAACAGACTCTCGGGCTTGAAAATACACATCTGGATTTTGCGCGGTACCGCGTAATACGGGTTTATCAGGCGTTAAGGCTCGACTACGATGTGCGCTAACCCACTCGTCTTTAATCATGGCTCGTAACACAGCATCATCTAACAGCTTAAGTTTAGCCACTTCGTGCGAGGTTCTAAAACCATCAAAGAAATGCATTAAAGGGATACGACTTTCTAAAGCCACGGCATGGGCAATTAAAGCAAAATCATGCACTTCTTGCGGCGAATTAGAACATAACATACCAAAACCAGTCATTCTGGCGGACATCACATCACTGTGATCGCCAAAAATGGATAAACCCTGACACGCTAAAGATCTAGCAGCAATATGAAAAACGGTAGGCGTTAATTCACCAGCAATCTTATACATATTAGGCAGCATCAATAATAAGCCTTGAGATGCCGTAAAGGTGGTTGCCATTGAGCCCGCTTGTAATGCACCATGAATAGCACCGGCGGCGCCAGCTTCACTTTGCATTTCGGTGACTTGAGGAACCGTCCCCCAGAGATTAACTTGACCTTTAGATGACCATTCATCTGCCCACTCCCCCATATTAGATGAGGGAGTAATCGGGTAAATGGCAATGACTTCATTGAGTTTATGAGCGATGGTAGCTGCTGCTTGATTACCATCGATGGTAGCTGTGTCCTGATTTTGCATATGACAATCCTGAGATAAACTTACCGTGAGGAAAAAACCTCACTAAGTTTACCAGAATTAATGCCAAAACGATGTGACAGTTGGCTTACTTGTATCGCTAAAAACTACGATATTTGTAACATTTCTAAAGCAAGGCCTGCCATGTTCTTAGACCCACCACCTGCACCCAATTGCTGTTTAACCTGCTCTAAGTTATGACGCATTTGCTCTGCATAATTGATATCTGTCAGAATTAAACTTAATTCTTTAACTAAATTTTCTGGCGTAGCTTCCTGCTGAATCAACTCTTTAATAATGGCTTTACCAAAGACGATGTTCGGTAAACCAATAAAGGCAATATTAACTAATAATCGACCCAGATAATACGTAAAGGGGGATAGTTTATAAGTAATCACCATCGGAATGCCTAGTAGAGCAATTTCTAGCGTAGCAGTACCTGAAGTAGTCATTACTACATCACAACATTGAATCACATCATAAGGTTGATGCTTTACCACGGTTATCGCAAGCTCAGACTGGTTTAGATACGACTGTAACAAAGCGTCCGAAATAGAATCGGCTTGTGGCAATAAAAACTGTACATCAGGAAATTGGCTTTTTAATTGCTCAGCAGCTTTTAACATGACAGGTAATAAGCGACTAATTTCATTCGCCCGACTCCCCGGAAGTATGCCGACAATAGGCTGGTTGGCATCCAAATTAAACAGCGACAAATCTTCTTTTTTAGACCTTTGGGGATGGACTTTATCAACTGAAGGGTGCCCTACATAACGCACAGGCACTTGCTCTGCTTCATAATAAGGCGGTTCAAATGGAAAGATAACCGCCATCATATCGGTGGCCTTACCATAGGTTTTAACCCGACCTGGACGCCAAGCCCACACTTGCGGCCCGACATAAAAAAGAACTTTGATGCCATACTTTTTTGCGTAACGTGCCAGTTTAAAATTAAACTCTTTGTAATCAACACAGACTAATAAATCGGGGCGTTCATTTTTAGCAAGCTGTTGCATTAACTTTAAAGCACGGCGTATTTCACCATAATGCTTTAATACTTCAATCACCCCAATCACACCGATAGCGCTAGAGTCGTAACGAATATCGATACCGGCCTGCGCCATTTTAGCGCCGCCCATGCCAAAGCCTATTATATTAGGCTGATGTTTCTTTAATTCCAGAAACATATTAGCAGCATGGTGATCGCCTGAAGACTCTCCGGCGCTAAATAAAACCTTAAATGGCTTGTTTACAGACATTACTTACGCCGTTAATACACCTCTAATCACACTGACAATTTTGTGAATATCATCATCAGACAAGAAAGGACAGATCGGTAAAGCAAAGCAAGTTTGAGCTACTGATTCAGTAACCGGCAAACTCACCTCTGCATAAACTTCTTTAAAGACATTTTGCTGATGTAACGGCACAGGATAATAGATAGCACAGCCAATTTGGTTATCCTGCAACGCTTTTAAAATCTCATCACGACGATCAGACAAAACAACATACTGATGGTAAACGTGCTCACCCACTTCATCTTCATAAGGGGTAACAACAGGCAAGTCCGCCATTAATTCTGCATATAAATGCGCAACGTGACGACGGCCTTGATTGTATTGATCAATACGTTTTAACTTAGCTCTTAAAATCACCGCCTGTATTTCATCCAAGCGACTGTTATAACCAATCACATCATGGTAATAACGAATATCTGAACCATGATTTCTTAATTGTTTAATCTTAGCAGCCGTTTCGTCAGAATTAGTGACGACTAAGCCTCCGTCACCAAAGGCACCTAAATTTTTACTCGGGAAGAAACTATAAGCACCCGCATCACCGATAGCCCCAGTTTGTTGTCCCTTAATTGACGCACCAAAAGACTGGCAACAATCTTCAATCAATTTTAAATTATGACTCTGACAGATCTCTAAAATCTCTGCCATATCAGCAGGCTGACCAAACAGATGTACTGGCATAATCGCTTTAGTCTTAGGCGTAATGGCCGCTTCAATCGCTTCTGGAGAAATATTATAAGTACGCGGATCAATATCCACAAAAACCGGAATAGCGCCTACATAAGCAATCGCTTCTGCCGTCGCAATAAAAGTAAAGGCAGTGGTAATCACTTCATCACCCGCGCCAATACCTTCCGCAATTAACGCTAAATGCAGAGCATCAGTACCTGATGCCACACCTATTGCATGTTTAACACCTAAGTAGGCAGCTGTTTCTTTTTCAAAGGCTTGCACATTGGGGCCTAAGATAAAAGAGCAATTCTCAATTGTTTCAGCTAGACCACGCTCAACTTCATCTTTAATTTCAGCATATTGAGCCTTAAGGTTTACCATAGGTATCATGTTTTTTTCACCTTTCTTTATTTGAATGAGTAATTATTTGTCGCCCAGTAATTGGGTAATTTGAATTGCAGTTGCAAGGGCTCTTCGGCCAGCTTCGCCAGAAACGAGGGGATTAACACCGGTTTCGATACAATTAACAAAATGTTTGATTTCTTCCAGCAGAGCATCCCCACCCTCAAAAACAATTTCTTCCGATTCTATTTCAGGAATACCAGGAAACATTTCTTTTTGACCGGTGCGATATTTACTTAACACCCTATTTTGAAAATCCACAGATACATAAGAGCTAGGTCTAAATAGACGCATCTTACGCTCCATCTTCATACTGATACGGCTGGCTGTTACATTAGCAACGCAGCCATTTTTGAATAATAATCTAGCATTAGCAATGTCAGTGCCTTGCGTTAATACTGTAGTACCACTTGCATCTATACGCTCAACTTCTGAATCTACTAACGCTAAAATGATATCGATGTCATGAATCATTAAATCTAACACCACACTTACGTCGTTAGCGCGTGGATTGAAAGGTGATAAACGATGAGACTCAATGAATAAAGGTTTTTCGTCTTTATCTAAACCTAATACTGCAGGATTAAAGCGCTCTAAATGACCGACTTGTAAAATAAGATTATTGGCTTTTGCAATAGCGATTAAATCATCTGCTTCTTCTACAGTCACGGTAATTGGTTTTTCAACTAAAACATGTGCGCCCGCATTTAGAAAATCTTTAGAAACTTGATGATGCAAAGTAGTCGGAACCACAATACTTACGGCATCAACCTCACCTAATAAAAACTGATAATCCGTTAAGGCTTTTGCACCAAATTTATCAGCAACGGCTTTTGCGGCCTCTTCATTAATATCAACAACAGCGATTAATTCACAGTTAGGCAATGAAGCATATTTTTCTGCATGAAATTTACCTAAATACCCCGTCCCAATAACTGCGCATTTTATTTTATTCATTCACTTTAAAAGATTAAGTTTACTAGCACGGAACCCAACATACTATGGATCCAGATTTTTAATTTGGGTGACATTGTAATCTATCAGCACACTTTCATAAACTTTTGTCACTTCTCTAGTAATATTCAATGAAGCTTCTAAAATTCGGTATCTAGATAGAGTTCTTCGACTTTAAGTCTTGCCCAAGGTGTTTTTCTTAAAAACTTAAGACTCGATTTAATACTGGGTTCATGAGTGAAACATCTGATATCAATTATCTCCCCTAAGTCTGTCCAGCCGTAATGACCAACAAGCTTTGTTAATATCGTCTCTAAGGATAAACCGTGCAATGGGTTATTGGGTTGAATTGTACTCACTGTTATTACTCGGCTTTTTGAATAGGTGTTAACACTTCTATAGAATCTGGCGACTTTTTAGCCGCTGCTTTTTCCTCATTGGACAGGTAAGTACCGATAAATATAAATCCCATGATAATCAAATACACCACCGAAGCGACACGTCGCGCTTTTTTACTATGCTCATAATTTGTCATGCTAAACCTCTTTTCTCATTCTATATTTTTACGACTACAAGCCATTAAGCTAATAATTGATCTTGCAGTTTTTTTATTTCATCACGCATTCTTGCCGCTTGCTCAAATTCTAGATTCTTTGCATAACGATACATTTCATCTTCCAACTGCTTAATTTTTTTACCCGCTTGTTTAGGTGTCATCGCACTATAATCTGCTTTATGCTCAGCAACTTTACCTAATGGTTTATCCCCAGAAACCCCTGAGCCTGGGATAGAAACTTGCAAAATATCTGTAATAGACTTAAAGATAGTCTTTGGCTCAATACCATACTCGATATTAAATGTGTGCTGTTTTTCTCTACGACGCTCTGTCTCTTCTATGGCTTGCTGCATAGACTTAGTAACACGATCACCATAGAGTATCGCCTTACCATGACTGTTTCTTGCCGCCCGACCAATCGTTTGGATTAAAGATACCACCGACCTTAAAAATCCTTCTTTATCGGCATCTAAAATAGCAACCAAGGAAACTTCTGGAATATCTAAGCCTTCTCTTAATAAATTAATCCCGACCAGAACATCAAATTTAGCCAGTCGTAAATCTCGAATAATCTCGACACGTTCTACCGTATCAATATCAGAGTGTAAATAGCGCACCCGAATACCATGCTCGCTTAAATATTCGGTTAAATCCTCTGACATCCTTTTAGTCAACGTGGTAACTAAAACCCGTTCTTTAACAGCAATGCGCAGATTAATCTCTGATAATAAATCATCTACTTGAGTCGTAGCAGGACGAACCTCTACAATAGGATCCAATAAACCTGTCGGCCTAACCACCTGCTCTGCAAAAACGCCCGAATGTGCTTTTTCGTAGGGGCCTGGCGTTGCAGATACATAGATACGTTGAGGGGATTTAGCTTCAAACTCATCAAACATCAATGGTCTATTATCCAAAGCTGAAGGCAATCTAAAGCCATACTCAACTAAGGTTTCTTTACGAGAACGATCCCCCTTATACATAGCCCCTATTTGCGGTACCGTCACATGACTTTCGTCAATAATAACTAAAGCGTCAGCAGGCAAATAATCAAACATAGTGGGTGGCGATTCACCTGAGGCCCTGCCCGACAAATAGCGCGAATAATTTTCAATGCCCGAACAATACCCCACTTCTAATATCATCTCAATATCAAATAGCGTACGTTGTTCGAGTCGCTGCGCTTCGACTAGCTTATTGAGTCCACGTAACTGTTCTAAACGCTCCTTTAATTCAACTTTAATCGCTTCAACCGCAGCTAATAACTGCTCCCGTGGTGTTACATAATGGCTTTTGGGGTAAACCGTATAACGCGCCACTCTATTAATAATCTCTCCTGTTAAAGGATCAAACAAAGATAAGCGCTCAACTTCATCATCGAACAATTCAATCCTTAATGCTTCACTATCTGACTCAGCCGGAAAGACATCAATCACTTCCCCTCTCACGCGATAGGTAGCTCTTCGAAGTTCAATATCATTTCGGGTATATTGCATTTCTGCTAAACGGCGCAATATATCACGCTGTTTAATCAAATCACCTAAAACCAAATGCAATACCATTTGGAAATACGACTCTGGCTCACCCAAGCCATAAATAGCAGACACAGTCGCTACAATAATCGTATCCGGTCTTTCTAATAAAGCCTTGGTCGCAGACAAACGCATTTGCTCAATATGCTCATTGATAGCAGCATCTTTATCAATAAACGTATCAGATGCAGGCACATAGGCCTCGGGCTGATAGTAATCATAATAAGACACGAAATATTCCACACTATTTTCAGGAAAGAATTCTTTCATCTCTCCATATAATTGTGCCGCCAAGGTTTTATTAGGTGCCATAATCATGGCAGGACGCTGTACCGTATTGATGACATTAGCGATCGTGAATGTTTTACCCGAACCCGTGACACCTAACAAGGTTTGATGAACTTCACCATCATTCAAGCCCTCAACCAGTTCATTAATAGCAGTAGGCTGATCACCAGCAGGTGCAAATCGACTGTGAATTTTAAATTCTTTTTTCAATGCCACTCTCAATAGATAGTTTTTTTAACGTGGGGTTATTAGCAAGTTATAAGACATAGCGTATAATCACGAACATTTATGACAATTCTCTTACATGGCGGAATATGAGCATTACACTTTCACATAGAGTCAAAGCAGTTAAACCATCACCTACTTTAGCAATTACTGCCAGAGCGGCGCAAATGCGCGCAGCAGGTAAAGACATCATTGGCCTAGGTGCTGGAGAACCTGACTTTGATACTCCTGATCATATTAAAGCCGCAGCCGTTAAAGCCCTAGACAGTGGCTTTACAAAATATACCGCAGTTGATGGCACTGCTGGTTTAAAAAAAGCTGTTATTGCAAAATTTAAAAATGATAACAGTCTGAATTACGAACCCAAACAAATATTAGTTTCTTGCGGTGGTAAACAAAGTTCATATAACCTAACTCAAGCATTACTCAATGCCGGTGATGAAGTTATCATCCCTGCACCATTCTGGGTTTCATATCCTGATATGGTTCTATTGGCTGATGGCGTACCGGTTATTATCGAAACCACACAAGAACAACACTTTAAGATCAGCCCAGCACAACTTCGCGCTGCGATTACCGATAAAACGCGTTTAATTTTTATTAACAGCCCCTCTAACCCATCCGGTGTTGCTTATAACCTAGATGAGCTTAAAGCCTTAGGGGATGTGTTAGTAGATTATCCAAATATTATCATAGCCACTGATGATATGTATGAGCACATACTTTGGAATCAAGGCACTTTTGTAAATATTCTAAATGCACATCCAGAATTTTACGACCGTACCGTCGTAATGAATGGTGTTTCAAAAGCTTATTCAATGACGGGTTGGCGA
Organism: Methylococcaceae bacterium; assembly: GCA_947454605.1. Taxonomy (GTDB): domain Bacteria; phylum Pseudomonadota; class Gammaproteobacteria; order Methylococcales; family Methylomonadaceae; genus Methylobacter_C. Next base: position 7,741 of record CANGLL010000035.1, read on the forward strand.
ATTGGTTATGCGGCAGGGCCAGCAGACTTAATAGAAGCCATGTGCACTATTCAATCACAAAGCACATCTAACCCAACATCAATATCACAATATGCCGCAGAAGCCGCTTTAACAGGTGATCAAAGCTTTATTACTGATATGTGTGTGGAGTTTAAAAAACGTCACGATTACGTAGTTGCAGAACTCAATAGTATTGATGGAATAGAGTGCTTAGAAACAGATGGTACCTTCTATGTATTCCCTAACGTACAAAAATTAATTGATCGTTTAGACGGTATTAATAATGATCTTGAGTTTTCTGATTATTTAATCGAAAAAGCCGGCGTTGCTTTAGTACCTGGCTCTGCTTTTGGTTCAGAAGGTCATATCAGAATCTCTATCGCAACCAGCATGACAAACTTACAAAATGCTTTAGAGCGCATTAAAAACGCTATCTAGATACGCTATAAAATACACATTGCCCTAAGCTGGGTTTAGGGCAATGTACATCAATCTTTTACCATACACCTACATTAGTCGCCGATACCCAAGGTTCTTGAGGCTCCAAAGGCTGACCTTTTTGCAAGAACTCAATCGATATACCATCCGGTGAACGTATAAAAGCCATATGCCCATCTCGTGGAGGGCGATTAATAACAACACCTTTTTCGACTAAACTTTCACAAGTTTGATAAATATCATCTACTTCAAAAGCGAGATGACCAAAATTACGCCCACCGGTGTAGTCTTCAGTATCCCAGTTATAAGTTAATTCTAATAATGGCGCTTCTGTATTTAATGCTTGTTCAGCGTCTAAAGGTGCATACAAATAAACCAAGGTAAATCGGCCTACTTCACTTTCATAACGACGACTTTCCACCAAGCCTAATTTATTGCAAAAGAAATCCAACGAGTCAGCTAAATCTTTAACGCGAATCATTGTGTGTAAATAACGCATGATGTTTTATATCCTATCTATCTTGGGAGATTCTATTTTAATTCAAAGAACTTTCTAGTTTGCTATGTTTAAATGAATAAGAAAAATACACAATCAAGCCTAGTACCAGCCAAACAAAAAATCGCAACCATGTAATAGCCGGCAAAAAGGCCATTAAAGACCCACACGATAAAATACCTAAAACAGGGAACAATGGATTTAAAGGTGCCCGAAAAGGTCTATTTAGATCAGCATGCGTAACACGTAAAACTACTACACCTAAACAAACCAAAACAAAAGCAGCCAAAGTACCAATATTGACTAACTCAGCTAACTCACCTAATGGCACTAAGCCGGCAATCAAGGACATGATGATCCCCGTAATCACTATCACTCGAACGGGAGTTTGAGTTTTTTCATTTACTTGGCTAAAGAATGGTGATAACAAGCCATCACGAGACATAGCAAAGATGATTCTTGTTAAGCCATAATACAAAACCAACATCACTGTGGTTAAACCAGAAATAACACCGGTAGAAATAACCGCCGCGCCCCATTTATAACCTAACAAACTTAAAGCATGAGCCACAGGTGATGAAACATTCAGTTCTTTATAATTAACAACCCCCGTTAACAAACCCGATACCAGAATATAAATGATAGTGCAGAAAACTAATGAACTGACGATACCAAAAGGTAAGTCGCGCTGAGGGTCTTTAGCTTCTTCAGCGGCAGTAGAAACAGCGTCAAATCCTACATACGCAAAAAACACCAAAGAAGCACCCGCTAGAACACCCGCTGTTTTTCCATCGGGTAACGTTTGAAACCAGCCAAAAGGCATAAAGGGTTGCCAGTTATCTGGGTTAACATTAAAGAGGGCAATACCAATAAAAATAGCAATGGTGACTAATTTAACAGCAACCATGATGTTATTCGCTTTAGCACTGTGCTTTACGCCGGCGATTAACAAAAACATTAAAATTAAGATAATAGCAGCGGCAGGCAAGTTTATTATGCCGCCCAGAGTCGGCGCTTTAGTTAAATTATCAGGCAAACCAAAACCTATCGCAGTCAGCGCATTATTTAAATAACCTGCCCAACCATTGGCCACCGCAGCAACAGAAATGGCATATTCTAATAATAAATCCCAACCAATAATAAAGGCGATCAACTCTCCAAATGCAGCATAACTATAACCATAAGCACTGCCACAACCCCCGATAGCGGCGGATAACTCAGCATAAGATAAAGCTGCAAAGGCACAGGCTAGCCCAGCAATAACAAAAGATAAAATAATCGCTGGCCCAGCTTGAGTAGCAGCGGCAATACCAGTCAATACAAATATTCCAGTTCCAATAATGGCGCCCACACCTAAAAAAGCTAAATCCCAGGCAGATAAACAGCGTTTTAAAACATGACTATCATTAGAATGAGAGTCTATATGCTTAGTTCGAAAAACCTTATGCGCCATATTTTGAACCACCTATGCTGATTGTAAGAATTAAGAAAGGATATTAATAATGCGGTGGAATCTCATCTGTCATTTCACCTGAATGTTGGGCTTCGGTCGAGATACTTTTAATTCGATCATTTAGCATTTTACAAGTCGCTTCTAATCGACTGATTTGCTGTTGCTGCTGACTAACAATACGATTTAAGTCTTGCAATAAATCCTCTTGATAAGCGGCTTTAATTTCTAACTCTATTAATCTGGTTTCATCCATATTAGTTTTTAAATCACTTTTGAGAACTGTTGCTGATGTTTTTGAGCTAAATATTTATCAAAAACCATACAAATATTTCGGATTAAAAATCGACCCGCTGATAAAACTTCTATACCCTCTTCTGTTAAATTGAGTAAACCGTCTTCTTCCATTGGTTTTAATGCCTCAATTTCTGCCCTAAAATACTCATCGAAGCTAATGGCATAAACTCGCTCTATTTGCGAAAACGTTAATTGAAAATTACAGATTAATTGGGTAATAATCTCGGCTCGACATTTATCATCTTCATCTAAAGTCACTCCTTTGAACACGGGCAATTTATCCTGACTGAGTAACTGATCATAAGACTCTAAATCTTTGACATTTTGACTGTACACGTCACCGACTCGACCAATAGACGTAATTCCAAAACCAATCAAATCACAATCAGAGTGTGTCGAATAGCCTTGAAAATTTCTGTATAACTTGCCTTCTCTTTGCGCAATGGCCAATTCATCATCTGGCTTTGCAAAATGATCCATACCAATATAAACATAACCCGCCGCCAATAAAGTCTGCCCCACCATTTGCAAGATATCTAACTTAACTTTGGCATTAGGCATATCTGCGTCATTAATCTGCCGTTGAGTTTTAAAACGGGTGGGTATGTGTGCATAATTAAAAATCGAGAATCGATCTGGGCTGACTTGTAAAACCCTATCTAAAGTTTTAGAGAAGCTTTCTACTGTTTGCAAAGGCAAACCATAAATCAAATCAATATTAGTCGAACGAAAACCTTCTGCCCTCGCCTGCTCTAAGACACCAAAGGTTTGCGCTTCAGTCTGCAAACGATTAACTGCTTTTTGCACAGCGGGATCAAAATCTTGCACCCCCAGACTAATACGATTAAAACCTAAACTGCGTAGATGCTTAATTGTTTCTGAATTTGTTTCTCTAGGATCAATCTCTATCGAATACTCACCCGTGTCATCTTCTTTTAAAGAAAAATGTTGGCGAGTCGCATCCATGAGTTGCTGCATCTGCTGAGCATTTAAAAAGGTCGGTGTACCTCCACCCCAATGCAGTTGATTAACGACCCTATTAGAATCAAATAAACCACCTTGTAAGGCAATTTCTTTTAATAAATTAGCGAGGTAAGGCTCAGCGTGCTGACGGTTTTTTGTAACTATCTTATTGCAAGCGCAATAAAAACAAACGGTGTCACAAAAAGGAATGTGAAAATACAGTGATAAGGGACCACCCAAGGCATTAGATTTAACGATCTCTTCTCGATAATGCGCTTCTGTAAATCCATGATGCAATTCTAAAGCCGTCGGATAAGAGGTATACCGTGGACCTGCTTTATCATAACGTTTAATTAAATCTAAATCGAAAACAAGGGATTGATCCATTATTTAACGGTGCCATTAATCACTATTTTATGATGTATCTTATCATCTATAGAAACTGGCTCTACAGTTCCAATTAAGTCACCCGGTTGTTGCATAGCATTACCGGAAGTCGATATTCTAGCCAACAATTTCACTTGTGGAAAACTAGATAACTTCATAGTGGGCATCATCGCCATTGCATCATTTAAAGTGACCGTTAAAGGTAAATCTGATACTTTTTTACGCTCGATAGCTAAAGGCATCTTTGGACCAGACAATGCTTGTGCATAGATAAAAACGATATCACCCACCTTAGCAGATGCTTTTAATTCATCAGCAAGACTTACATCAATAGTTACCTCAACGCCTGAAGCAGGAGCTACTGTCGGTTTATTGGACGTTTCACCTGCTTTTATCTGTGGATTTTCTGCCAACAACTGCTCTAATAAGCCATTTACGTTTTTATAATCTTCAGTATCAGGAGATAATAAACCTAATAATTTTTTCCATCTATCATAAGCTGCTTGATCTTCACCACTTTGAGCTTTAGCCATACCCCCTAACCACAAAGCTTCCATGTTCTCAGGCTCTAAAATTAATACTTTAGTGATTAAATCACTTGGCTGACCAATTAAACTTTTATCATTATTACTCGCTAACGCATCAGCATATAACATCATTACTTCTGGTTTCTCACCTAATATTCGATAAGCATTAGCCAAAGTATCAACTGCTTTAGGGTATTGCTCTAACGCACGATAAGAACGACCCAACATTAACCAACCCTGTCCATCATCCGGATTCGCTTTCATTTTTTCGGCTAAACGATTAACCATATTGCCTATTTCAGCAACTTTTGCAGCCTCTACGTCAACTGACATTTCTGCTGTATGACTCACGGCAGGGTAATTACCTAATAAGAAATACAGGCCCGTGGCCAATAAGGGTATAACCAATACTACTGCATAGACCGCCCATCGACCTTGGTCATTAAGGGTTTGAATTGGATTTTTTATATCAAGATCATCGCTTAACGCTAACTCAAGATCAGCTAATTGTTCTTGATATTCAGCATCACTCAATGCACCCAACACCTTACTCTCTTTAAGTTCTCGTAATCGGGATTTAGCAATATTAATATTCTCTTGATCTAAGTCCGTAGTTGCTATGACTCGTTTACGCCAGAAAGCAGGTAGAACGAATAAAAAGGCCGTTAATATTAAAATACTAACAATTAACCAAAATAAAATATTCAAAACTGATCACCTTTTTCTAACAAACGACGGATTTTGTTCTGCTTCTCACTATCAAGCTTTAGCTCATTATTACTAACGCCTTGTTCAGATCTAAGCGCTCTTTTTTGTCTTATAAAAATATACACAACGATTAAGCCCAAAACTAAGAAAGCACCGGGGGCAATCCATAGCAATAAAGTTTTACCTTTAAACGCTGGCTTATACAAAACGAAATCGCCATAACGATCTGTCATGAATTGAATAATTTCATCATTTGATTTGCCTTGTTCCAACATTTCAGACACTTGTCTACGCAGATCAAAAGCTAACTCAGCATTAGAATCTGCAATCGTCTGATTTTGACACACCAAACAACGCAACTCTTTGGTCAACAGCTCATAATTTTCTTGTTGTTTAGGATCAGCTAATTGCCTAGCATCTAAGGCATAGCTAATTTGACAAATTAAGAAAAAAACAAAGATCAAATATTTCATTATTAAGATTCCGCTTGTAATTTAGCGATGAGCGGCAACAATATGTTTTTAACATCTTGCTCTGTAACAGGACCTGTTTGTTTATGACGAATGACACCCTTTTTATCAATTACAAAAGTTTCTGGAACCCCATAAACACCATAATCTATACCAATTCGGCCTTCTTGATCAGTAATACTTGTATTATATGGATTACCTAAAGTTGCCAACCATTTCTTAGCATCAGTAGGCTCATCTTTATAATTAAGACCAATAATAGTAACCACCTTTTTATTAGCTAAACTATTAAGAACAGGATGTTCACTGCGACAAGACACGCACCAAGAAGCCCACACATTCAACAACCAAACTTGACCTTTCAAATCCGCAGGACTTAAGGTCTCTTCCGGTTTTTCAAGTTTTGTTGCCTTAAAAATTGGAGTTGGTTTATTAATAAATGGAGAGGGTATATCACTAGGATTCAGTTTTAAACCTATGCCTAGGAAAACCGCCATAATAGTAAACAAAACAAGTGGAATAATATATTTAAGCATTAATCATGACCTTTATTTAGAAAGTCGATATCTTTTATCACAGGCTGCCAACAATCCTCCAACTGCCATAAATAAAGCACCTAACCAAATCCAGCGGATAAACGCTTTATAATAAATTCTTAAACTCCACGCACCTTTATCACCCAAAGGCTCACCAATCGCGACAAACAAATCTCTAAACAGACCCGCATCAATAGCCGCTTCGGTCATAGGCATGGTTTTTACTTGATAAACTCTTTTTTGTGGTTCTAACTTTGCCACTTCTTGACCTTTATAAGTCACCGTTACAAAGGCTTGTTGTGCAACGTAATTAGGTCCTTTATTTTGTTGAACGCCATGAAACTCAAAAATATAACCAGACATATCAATGGTTTCATCAGGTGCTAAACGCACATCTTTCTCAACACTGTAAACAGACGTTAACGTTATACCAATGACAAAAACGGCGATACCTAAATGCGCAAATGTCATTCCATAAAAGCCAGAAGGAATGGCTTTTATGCGTTGCCAAGACCACCCTTTTACCCCAAGTCGCTCAATAAATGCCAGCACTGTCATAGCAACTGTCCAAAGAGCTAATGTAATACCCAGCGCCGCAGCCCAAGAGTAAAAAGGCATCAACAACGGCAGTAACAAACCTCCTACGATAGAGGCTGCAATAAACCAACGCACACGCAACGCTAATTGACTTAATGAATCTTTTTTCCAACGCAATAACATACCGACACCCACGGCAATTGCTAAAGGCGCCATTAACGGTACAAAGACCGCATTGAAATAAGGAGGTCCCACTGAAATCTTGCCCATCCCTAAGGCATCAATAACCAAAGGATATAAAGTACCCAATAAGATACTAGCCGCTGTCACCACCAACAATAGGTTGTTCAGTAAAATGACCGATTCTTTAGAAACAAACTCAAAACTCGTGCTGCTTTTAACACTAGGCGCTCTAACGGCATACAGCGTTAATGAACCACCCACCACTAGCGCCAAGAACACTAAAATAAATAAGCCACGAGTAGGATCACTAGCAAAGGCATGTACAGACGTTAATACGCCTGAACGAACTAAAAAAGTGCCTAGTAAGCTCAAAGAGAACGCAAAAATGGCCAACAAAACGGTCCATGTTTTAAAAACACCCCGTTTCTCTGTCGCCGCTAAAGAATGAATCAATGCCGTGCCGACTAACCAAGGCATAAATGAAGCATTCTCAACAGGGTCCCAAAACCACCAACCACCCCAACCTAGTTCGTAATAAGCCCACCAACTGCCTAATGCAATACCTAAGGTTAAAAACGTCCACGCCATATTAGTCCAAGGTCTAGACCAACGTGCCCAAGCGGTATCTAAACGGCCCTCTAATAATGCTGCAATAGCAAAAGCAAATGCCACAGAAAATCCTACATAACCCATGTATAACATTGGGGGGTGGATAGCCAACCCGGGGTCTTGTAATAAAGGATTTAAGTCACGTCCCTCTAAAGGTGCGGGGAATAGACGTTCAAAAGGATTAGAGGTAAATAACAAGAATAATAAGAAACCGATACCCACCAAGCCCATTACGCCTAACACACGGGCTACTGTAGCCTCTGGAATACTTTTACTGAACCTTGCTACTAATGCAGTCCAGATTGTTAAAACCAAACCCCATAACAACAATGAACCTTCATGCGCACCCCACACGCCAGAAATCAAATAGATAACAGGTAACGATGTATTTGAATTAGTGGCGATGTATTTAACTGAAAAATCATGGGTTAAACAGCTATAGGTTAAACAGCCATAAGACAAGGCCATGAATAAAAATTGTGCATAAGCCGTGGGTCTAGC
>CANGLL010000036.1 GCA_947454605.1 Methylococcaceae bacterium
AGATTTTTAAAGAGCGTGGAACCGAAGCCCCGTTGAGCTCGACTATTATACAGAGCCAATCTCGTTTGTCAACATCCCGCCAACACATCCACCTCTCCACCCCCCCAGAAACCCTAAACAGCATCACCAAGGAAGCCGACCATTATAGCCATCTCTCAGTTTTTTTCAAGCACTCATTTTGTTTTTCTTCGATATCAGTATCGATCTTTTCTATTAACCAAACAAGCAACATTAGAAATCAATCACATACGATCCATTACTGTTTTCTATTAATTTGCCTTAACCAACACACGAGCAAATTTTCTTTTTCCGACTTGATAAACCTTATGATCACTTACTGGAACAATTAATTTTGGATCCGTCAGTTTTTCACCGTCTATTTTCACGGCACCTTGATTTATTTGTCTAATAGCCTCTGACGTACTCGCTGCGAGCCCCGCATCTTTTAATAGATTTGCAATTGATATCCCCTCTCCCTGCGCGACCAACTCCACCTCATCCATCTCATCAGGCATTGCACCACGCTGAAATCGTGCTTCAAAATTCTCCAATGCTTTTGTTGCAGCATCTGCATCATGAAATCGCTCGATAATTTCTTGCGCAAGCTTCACTTTATAATTACGCGGATTTTCACCTTGCTCACAAGCTTCTTTCCATTGCTTAATTTCAGACATCGGTCTAAAACTTAGTAGTTCAAAGTATCGCCACATCAATACATCTGAAATAGACATGATCTTCCCGAACATATCATCAGCCGCATCCGCTATTCCTATATAATTGTTGAGCGACTTTGACATCTTTTGTACACCATCCAAACCTTCTAGAATTGGCATGGTTATGACCACCTGTGGCTTTTGACCGTATACCTCTTGTAACTGCCTTCCTACTAATAAATTGAATTTTTGGTCTGTACCACCCAACTCTACATCTGCCTTCATAGCAACAGAATCGTAACCTTGTATTAATGGATACAAAAATTCATGAATTGCGATTGGCTGCCCGCCTTTAAAACGCTTACTAAAATCATCACGCTCCAACATCCTTGCGACAGTGTGCTTGGCGGCTAATTGAATTAGATCCGCAGGTGACATTGCATTCATCCACTCAGAATTAAATACAACTTTAGTTTTCTCGGGATCTAATATTTTAAAAATTTGCTCTTGATAAGTCTTCGCGTTTTCTAATACAGCTTCGCGTGTCAATGGTTTACGCGTTACATTCTTACCCGTCGGATCACCGATCATGCCAGTAAAATCACCAATTAAAAACAGCGCATCATGACCCGCATCCTGAAACTGTTTTAATTTATTGATTAACACGGTATGCCCCAAATGCAAATCAGGCGCAGTGGGATCAAAGCCAGCTTTAATTCTTAAAGGTCGACCTTCTTCAAGTTTTTTTATTAGTTCTTGCTTGACTAAAACCTCGTCAACTCCTCTCAACAAACTTTCCAATACATCCTCTTGCAATTTATTTCTCCGAATTAATAATTTTTTAATATTCATATTATAGAATCTTACCTAAATTGAGCTTAATAAATTTTTAAGCACATGAGCATTGGCAAAACCATTAAAAAACCCTTAGAATGAACCTAAGCAAACTTTAGAGCTTCTATTTTGATTAAATACCAACCCACTACATATCGCTTATCTAAGAATAAACCTTTTTATGGCTCATTATTATCGATAGGTATAGGACTTGCTTTAACCATCTGCGCACCAGTAACTTTTGCAAAAACAAAAGATACAAAAAAAGCGACTACCAGCCATAAGGCAGTAATACACGAAGTAATAAAACCTTCAAAAAAGTCAATTCCTGTGCAAACCGTTAGCAAGAAAAATGTTATAGAAAACCCAGCACTTAAGTCTGTTGCTAATAAAAGTAAGCAAAAATCACTGCATAGTCACATAGCTAAAGCTCCAGCCAACCATAACACCAAAAAGCAACATCAACATACTGTACTGTTAGCTAAATCTAGACATACTGAGCCCCAAGAAGATTTATCTACTCTTACATTAGCTTCTGAAACCACTGAAACTAACGAAAGAATTCAATCTTTGATTGAGACACCTACTAGTGACATCGTTCTAAGCCATTCAACACCAATTAATAATCAAATTACTGGCCCTGTTACCAGTGTGCATGGTGTTATTGACCAGTCTCTTAGTGAATCAGCTACTAACGCAGGTTTAACAAACGAACTTATAGAAGAGCTAACCAGTGTTTTTGCTTGGGATATTGATTTTGCAAATAATCTTGATCAAGGTGATAAATTCACACTCGTCTATGAGCAAGGAACTGATGGAACGAACCCTCAAATCGTTGCGGCTGAGTTTACCAACCGTGGAAGAATATTAACCGCACTACGTTACACAACACCTGATGGCACTGTTAATTACTTCAGTCCAGAAGGCAAACCTATGCGCAAATCATTCTTAAGTGCGCCTTTGGACTACCTAAAAATTAGTTCTGGTTTTAGCACACATCGTAAACACCCTATACTTAACCGTATAAGAGCTCACAAAGGTGTTGATTATGCTGCTAGAACAGGTACTCCAGTTAAATCAGCAGGCGATGGTGAAATTAAGTTTGCTGGTACTCAAGGTGGATATGGCGAAATGCTAATCGTTAAACACGGAGAGCATTATGAAACAGTATACGCTCACCTTTCTGACTTTAAAGATGGTTTAGACATTGGTGACACCGTTAAACAAGGTGAAGTGATTGGCTATGTAGGCCAAACCGGTTTAGCTACTGGCCCCCATTTACATTATGAATTTAGAGTTGACGGCGAACATCGTAACCCTGAAGCATTGAACACAGCACAAACAGGTCCGTTACATGATGAAATATTAGCTGACTTTAAAGATCAAACTAAAGCTAATTTAAATCAACTTAATAAAACAAAAGCTCAATCACTGTTAGCTAGAAACTAATATTTCTATAATGATAGTGATAAAAAAGGGAGGCTAAGCCTCCATTTTTTATTTACGCAGAGAACGAAGACCCACAACCACAGGTTGTCGTTGCATTCGGGTTACGTATCACAAACTGTGCACCCGACACATCTTCTTTATAGTCCACCTCAGCACCGGTAAGATATTGAATACTCATTGAGTCAACCAATACCGTGACCCCACCATTTTCTACTTGCGTATCATCTTCATTGACTTCTTCATCAAATGTGAAGCCATACTGGAAGCCTGAACAACCACCGCCAGAAACATAAACTCTTAACTTCAAGTTATCGTTACCCTCTTCAGCAATTAACTCGCTTACTTTTGCAGCGGCATTATCTGTAAATATTATTGCATTTGCCATTTTGATTAATTACACCGTAATGATAAAAATTTGATTGATTATGACTATACCAACTCTTTTAGTCAAGAATTATGGATAAAGGGCAATGACCCTTAATCCCATCTCTTCTTTAAAGCCAAATAGTAAATTCATATTCTGTACCGCCTGCCCTGCCGCACCTTTTACCAGATTATCAATCACCGATAAAATCACCAAAGTCTGACTACCTTGAGGCTGAAAAATAGAAATCTGGCAATTATTACTGCCTCTTACATTACGCGTATCAGGGTGAGATCCTTGCGGTAACACATCCACAAAAGTTTCATGACTGTATCGTGCTTCATATAAAGCTTGAATCTCTGCTAAGGTTTCAGAACTGGCTTTATACTCAAGTAATCGCGCATATAAAGTCGCATGAATACCTCTAATCATCGGTGTCAAATGTGGAACAAAGGTTAAACCCACTGTTTTACCTGCAATAGCCGTTAGACCTTGAGTAATTTCGGGTAAATGACGATGACCTTTTACAGCATAAGCTTTAAAACTTTCGCCTGTCTCACTCATTAAAGTGGCCAATTCAGCTTTACGACCCGCACCACTCACGCCTGATTTTACATCGGCAATTAAAAAGTCCGTATCAATTAAGCCCGCTTCAATTAAAGGCAAAAAACCTAACTGTACCGCTGTGGGGTAGCAACCAGGACAAGCAATTACCTGTGCGGACTTAATGGCTTCACGATTAATCTCAGGTAAGCCATATGCAGCGTCTGCAATTAAATCAGGACAAGCGTGCTCCATGCCATACCATTCAGACCATTCTTTAGCGTCTTTTATTCTAAAATCTGCAGAAAGATCAATCACCTTAACACCACGAGCCACTAAGCTTTCTGCCATCAACATCGCTGTGCCATTAGGTGTAGCGAAGAATACCACATCACAAGTCGCTAAAGTTTCTAGTTCTGGCAAACTAAATTCAACATCAATACTGCCACGTAAACTCGGATACACAGCATCCACACGCGTGCCAGCATCTGCTCTAGAGGTGACGACAGCCACTTCCACCTCAGTATGTAACGCTAAAATCCTAAGCAACTCAACACCGGTATATCCCGTACCACCCACCACACCTGCACGAATCATTTTTTATCCTACTGACATATTGTTTATAAAAATACTTGCAACATATAATAACCGGATACGACTATTTACAATACTCTCGATATGTCAGAAAAACACACCATGAATATCATTGAGATTATTGCGGGTGAGTTAGTACACACTCAACGCGAGATTCCTAGGCCGCAGGCTCAGCAAGTACTTATAAAAGTTCACGCGGCAGGTATTAATAGACCTGACATCATGCAACGCAAAGGTCTGTATCCTGCACCTAAAGGAGCTTCTGATATACCTGGATTAGAAATAGCTGGAATTATTGTCGCAATCGGATCAGCAATAACGCATTTAAGCATAGGCGACAAGGTATGTGTACTTGTTACCGGCGGGGGCTATGCCGAATATTGCTTAGCTACCGCGTCACTCTGCTTACCTGTACCGCATGGCTTATCTTTTATAGAAGCAGCCGCATTACCGGAAACCTTTTTTACGGTTTGGAGCAATGTTTTCGATCGAGGACAATTACGTCCCCATGAAACCTTATTAGTGCATGGAGGCACTAGCGGAATTGGCACGACAGCAATTCAATTAGCAAATGCTTTTGGCGCTAATGTAATTATTACGGCTGGTTCCGACACTAAATGCCAGTTTTGTATAGACCTAGGTGCGCAAGCCGCTATTAATTACAAAAACCTTGATTTTGTTACAGAGATTAAACGATTAACAAATGAAAATGGTGTAAATGTGATTCTTGATATGATAGGTGGCGACTATTTACCACGTAATCTACAATGCTTAGCCTTTGATGGTCGCTTAGTACAAATTGCCATCCAAAATGGTCATAAAGCAGAACTTAATCTGCTCCCCATTATGCTAAAAAGACTCACGATAACCGGTTCCACATTAAGAGCCAGAGATGACTCTTTTAAGAATAAAATTGCCCAAAACCTACTTAAACAGGTCTGGCCATTATTTAATACCGCACAATTAAAACCCATAATTGACAGTACATTTAAACTAAAAGAAGCAAACCTAGCCCATCAAAGAATGGAAAGCAGCCAACACATAGGCAAAATAATATTAGAGGTATAACCATGTCTTACAACACACTCATTTCTGCACAAACTCTAAACCAACATATTAATAATCCTAAATGGATAATCATCGATTGCCGGTTCTCATTAGCCGATAGTACAGCAGGAAGTTATGCCTACAGACATGGACATATTCCTAATGCCCGCTATGCTGACCTTAATAAAGATCTTTCAGCCGAAATAAAATCCTATACAGGTCGTCACCCTTTACCTAACTTTACCGCTTTATCAAAAAAATTAGGTGCTTGGGGTATCAGTAACGATACTCAAGTCGTGGTTTATGACGACGCCAGTGGCGCCTTTGCGGGGCGTCTGTGGTGGTTATTGCGCAGTTTAGGACACGATAAAGTTGCAGTACTAGACGGTGGCATAAAACATTGGCAAAAACAAAACTTACCACTCACCACAAAACTACCCATCGTTAAACCCAGCACATTTAGAGCTTATATAAACCCCAGTTTATGGCTTAGCGCTGAAGAATTACAAAACCAAATAGCCAGTAAAAAAATACGCCTGATTGATGCCAGAACACCTGAGCGTTATAGAGGCGAACAAGATCCCATAGACCCTGTTGCAGGCCATATTCCCAGCGCATTAAATAGACCCTTTCAATTGAATATTGACCAGAATGGTTGTTTTTTATCGCCAGATGAACTCAAACAACAATTCAAACAGCTACTCGGTGCAATATTACCAGAAAAAACAATACATTACTGCGGCTCTGGCGTCACAGCTTGCCATAATTTACTCGCAATGGAACACGCTGGCTTAACAGGATCTAAACTCTATGCCGGCGCATGGAGCGAATGGATACGCAACCAAAATCATCCCATCGCCACCACTACCGTGGCATAAATCCGGCAAACAATACCCTTAACCGCTTATAATAAGCACTTTTTTTAGACGTAACGGTAACGCAATAAATGACAGATTTTATCCCCGGTCAAAGATGGATTAGTAACACAGAGTCGGAACTCGGTTTAGGACTTATAATTGATGTAAGCTTTAAACGTGTCACCGTCCGTTTTTTAGCCAGTGATGAACAACGTATCTACGCCATTGATAACGCACCCTTAACGCGAGTTACCTTTGCCATCGGCGATACCATTCAATCGATTGATGAAGAAGAACTCATCATTACAGGTGTATCTGTCAAAGAAGGTCTAATCACCTATCTGGGTATGGATGAGTTTGGTGAAGAAGTTCAACTAGAAGAAATTGAACTCAATCATCACATTCAATTTAATAAACCCCAAGACCGATTATTTACCGGCCAAATTGATCCTAATAGTTGGTTTCAACTGCGTTATGAAACGTGGTTAAGATTACAACAGCACCAACAGTCGCCCGTTAAAGGCTTAATGGGTGGCCGTACCTCTTTAATTCCACACCAACTTTATATAGCGCATGAAGCCGCCAATCGTTCAGCACCCAGAATCATGTTGGCGGATGAAGTTGGCTTAGGTAAAACCATTGAAGCCGGCTTAATACTGCATCACCGTTTAATCAATGGTCTCAGCAAACGGGTCTTAATAATTGTTCCAGAGAGCTTATTACACCAATGGCTTGTTGAAATGCTAAGACGCTTCAACCTACGCTTTAGCATATTTGATGAAGCGCGTTGTACAGATGAACCTGATCTAGACGGCCTAGATGATTCAAATTATGACGAAGATAAAGATCACAATCCCTTTTCAACCGAACAACTCATATTGTGCAGTCAAAACTTCTTCTCACATTACCCAAAACGTCAGCAACAAGCCCTAGATGCTGGTTGGGATATGGTTGTTGTCGATGAAGCCCACCATTTAGAATGGAGTGAACAAAGCTCAAGTCCAGAATATCAATTTGTTGAATACTTAAGTCGACAAACACCTGGCTTAATCTTATTAACGGCTACGCCAGAACAACTCGGTAAAGAAAGTCACTTTGCGCGTTTAAGATTGCTTGACCCTGATCGATTTTATAACTTTGCCGCCTTTGTTGAAGAAGAACACTTATTTGAACCTGTTGCCCATGCGGCTAAACTATTACTAGCCGAAGAAACGCTGAGCACAGAAGATCAAGCGAGCCTTACCTCTTTACTTAAAGACGACAATGTCAGCGGTTTATTAAGCAACCTTAATGACCCTGAAAAATCAGCCCCAGCACGGGCCTCTTTAATTAATATACTCTTAGACCATCATGGTACAGGCCGTATTCTGTTCAGAAACTCGCGCCAATCCGTGCAAGGATTTCCGGAACGTGAACGCTTTGGATATGCCCTAAGTGGCACGCCAAATGAAGCAGATCTTCAACAAGATCCGCGTTATGCATGGCTGGTAGAAAAACTTATTCATGCTAACAACAGCGACGAAGGCACATCTCTCAAAGGCCAAAAAGCCCTATTGATTTGTAAGCACGCACAAACCTCCATTGATTTAGAACAAACGCTAAGAAATCGCGCCGGAATTGCCTCAGCTGTATTTCATGAAGGCATGTCAATAATAGAACGTGATCGAGCGGCCGCCTACTTTGCTGACGAAGAAAGCTCCGCCCGTTTATTAATCTGTTCTGAGATTGGTAGTGAAGGCAGAAACTTTCAGTTTGTCCATCACCTGATACTCTGGGATTTACCCACCAACCCTGACTTATTACAACAACGTATCGGCCGTTTAGATCGTATTGGCCAAAAACATGTCATACAAATTCACGTACCGTTTATAGAGAACAGCCTGCAACAGCGCTTATATCAATGGTATGACCAAGGCCTTAACGCCTTCCGTAGTAATAACTCAGCAGCACAAACCGTAGCAGATGCACTCCATGCTGAATTAGAAAATGCGTTAAACCATGCGAATAACTTTAGCGCGCTGATTGAAAAAACTCAAAAACTTAGCAAAGAAATTGAAGCGCAATTACATAATGGCCGAGATCAACTCTTAGAATTAAACTCATGCCGCAAAGAATCATCGGATGAACTAATCGATCAAATCAATCGGTATGAACATGAAGGCGCCCTATGGCCCTATATGGACACCTTATTTGAGAGCTATGGCGTAGATACCGAATTTCATTCACCTGAATGTTTCATCATAAAGCCTAGTGATCACCTAAGAGTCTCGCACTTCCCTAATTTGTCAGAAGATGGCATGACCATCACTATTAATCGTCACATTGCTCTGGCTCGTGAAGAAATTCAATTCTTAACATGGGAACATCCGTTAGTTACTTCTGCCATGGATTTAGTATTATCCAGTGAAACTGGCAATGCAACGATTAGTGTCGTAAAACATGAGCAATTAAAGGCCGGTCAATTTTTAATAGAATGCCTCTTCATCGTAGAATGCAGTGCACCGGCAGAATTACAAATTGGCCGATTCTTACCCCATACTCCTGTGCGTGTTTTAATCAATCAAACTCAAAAAGATTTAACCGATGAGTTTGAACATGAAGACTTATTGGATATTGGTAAGCACTTTGATAAACAACAAATCATTGGCTTTTTAAATAGTCAACGCCAACCGATTAGCAAACTCATTGAAGTTGCAGAAGTCCGCGCCAAAGCAGATATGCAAGTATTAGTGGATGAAGCCACCCAGAGCATGTTGTCGGCTTTATCAGCAGAAATTAAACGCTTAGCGCGCCTACAAAAAGTGAATCCCACCATTAAAACTGAAGAAATCGAACACCTAAAAGACATGACTATGCTCGCGCATGAGAACATTCAAGCCGCACAACTTCGCTTAGATGCCGTGCGTTTCCTTATCACCAGTTGAGTACATCATGTTAAAAATAGGAAAAATAAACACCTTAACCGTCGTCAAAAAACAAGGCGCTGATATCTATTTAGATAATGGCGTTTCCGCTAAAGTGTTATTAGCCGATAAAAAACCACCCGAACACCTAGAATTGGGTGATAGCTTGGATGTGTTTGTCTATGCCGATAGCGAAGGACATTTAGCCGCTACCACTAAAAAACCCTTAGCATTGCTTGATGAAATTGCTTGGCTAAAAGTGGTGTCACTTAATTACACGGGCGCCTTTTTAGATTGGGGGTTACCTAAAGATTTACTTGTCCCGTTTAGTGAACAACATCATGAAATGGAAGTCGGTCACTCTTACTTAGTCAAAGTCTTTTTAGATGATAAAAATAGATTAGCAGCGACTACAAAAATTGATCGTTTTATTGAAGACACCGCAGAAGATTTAGAAGCCGGCCAAAAAGTAGCGGTGATTATTGCTGATAAAACCGACTTAGGCGTTAAAGCCATCATTAATAATCAATACTGGGGCATGCTTTACCACAATGAGCTTTACCAACCCGTCAGAAAAGGCCAAAAGTTAGAAGCCTATGTAAAACAAATCCGTGAAGAAGACGGTAAAATTGATCTCGTGCTACAACAACCCGGTTACGGCAAAGTACTGACTTTAACGGATAAAATCTTACAAAAACTGCAACAGAACAATGGGGTATTAGCGCTGAGTGATAAGAGCCCGCCAGAAGCCATCTACGCTACTTTTGGGGTCAGTAAAAAGGTCTATAAACAAGCCATCGGCTCGTTATATAAACAAAAATTAATTACGATTGATGATAAATCTGGGATTAAGTTGATTTGATATACAATTATGAGGTTGATTAATTTTAAATATATCGTCAAATCTGGCTCTACACTTTTAGTACATTAAGTCAATTATTGGCCTTAAAATGATCAACCCACGCAACTAGATTTTAAAGCCTCAGTAAAAATACCGGCTTTAGTTTCTATTAAGCTAAAGTTTTCTTTAGCGCGGGTAATGCCGGTATAAATAAGTTCTCGGGTTAATACCCGACTCATGGTGTCTGGTAACACTAAAGCCACATGATTAAACTCTGAGCCTTGCGATTTATGCACGGTCATGGCATAAGCCGTTTCTACATTGGGTAAGCGTAAGGGCGACACCCAATGTAAACCATCGACATGCTCTTTATCATTCGCCGGAAACACTACCCGCAATTTATCGGTATGATCTTTAAGCGCGATACCGATATCGCCATTCATTAAATCCAGCGTGTAATCATTATTAGTGATCATCACTGGGCGGGCTTCATACCATAAATCCGCTTTAGTATCTTTTAGCAACCATTGCTGTATCCGCTCATTTAAACCCTCAACACCCCATTGCCCTTTACGCAAGGCACATAATACTTGAAAGGTATCGAAGGCTTTGAGTACTTGTTTAGCCCAAGCATTAATGACAGCTGGCTCATTTGATTGCGGACGCTGTTTAATAATCGCTCGATAATAACCATAACCCTGACAAAGCTCAGGCTCAGAAGGTGATTTTTCACCCGAATTGGCCAAAACTAACTGTTTTAATAACTCATCCGCTGATTCTGCGCTGGGCTTATTAGATATCGCACTGGCATCACCAGAAATAACGGGATGTAAATCCGTAAATGTTGGATCATCTAAAATCTGCTGAGCTTTTACAACATCACCGGCATTAACAACGGCCGCTAGATTACCAATACCACTGTCTTTATTAAATCGATAGCTGTGTTGCAAAATAACCGTTTGTTGGTTAATGGCTTGATTAGCGCTTAACGATTTAGCGGTTACAAAATCTTCCTGCGCATAGTCTTTAAGCCAAGCTTTTGTGTCTGCATCATAAGCTACTTCCATAGCGCCTTGACATAAATCTCCCAGCACTGATCCCGCTTCAACCGACGCCAATTGATCTTTATCTCCCAATAAAATCAAGGTCGCTTTTTCGGGTAAGGCTTCTAACAGGGCCGCCATCATCTCTAAATCAATCATAGAGGCCTCGTCTACAATCACAATATCCGCCACTAATGGATTATGCCGATGATGATTGAACTGCCGCGTATTTGAGCGTGTACCTAATAAGCGATGCAAGGTACTGGCTTTAGTGGGCATTAAAGCTTTAATGTCCTCAGCTACCTTTAAATCTGCAATCGCTTTATTAATAGACTCACTGACGCGCGCCGCCGCTTTACCTGTGGGCGCGGCTAATAAGATATTTAAGCGATGTGCCTCAGGCGCTTCTGCTTGCAACAACTGCACTAAGATAGCCAACAACTTGGTCAGCGTAGTCGTTTTACCGGTCCCTGGCCCGCCGGTGAAAATACTAAACCGTGCTCGTAAGGCTAAAACACAGGCCACTTTTTGCCAATCCGGTTGCTGATCTGTATTAGCAAATAACTGGGTAATTTGCGCTTTTAATTCAGCGGGTAATTGTGTTCTACACGGTTGCAATCTTTGCTGAATACCAAGATCAACTAACTGCTGACACTGCCAAAAGCGTCTTAAATACAAACGCTGTCCAGACAATACCAAAGGTGTACTGCCCTCCCCTAAACTGACTACCGATGTATTCGTTAAACCCGCTATCCACTCTTGCAAGGCCGTGGCTTTTAGTTTTACTAAACTGGCATCCGCACTTTGTTCTTCTGTCATGTTACTCATGCCTAAGACAGTTTCAAAACTGTGGCTTAACTTCGCTAAATCTAAATACACTTCACCTAAGTTAAATTGCTGACTCACTAAAGCACTGGCCCACAACAGCAGGTCTGTCGCGTTGGGTTCTTGTTGAGCAATAAAATTAACAAAGGCTCGGTCGGTATGGCTTAACCACGCATATTTAAGCCATGTTTTGATTTGTGCATCAATCATACCCGCGCTCCGTGATGACTTTGCCTTTAAATAATTCATCCAAAGCGTCTATTAAGACTTTAGGCGGTTTATTAACGACTCGCCCGCCTGATGGACTTTGTGAGCCTCTTAAAAATAAATACACGCCCCCACCCACATGGGTGTCGTAATTATAAGCATCACCCAAGCGACTCTTAAGCAAGCGATGCAACGCTAATACATAAATCAACATTTGTAAGTCATAGCGCTTTTCTAACATGGCTATATCTAAATTAGCTTTTGTATAAGCCGCGTCATTGAGTCCCAAACTATTAAACTTATAATCCGCCACATAATATTGCTGCTTATGCACAAAGACTAAATCGATAAAGCCTTTCATTAAGCCATGGATGGTATTAGCGGTTAACGGTGGGCGGGCTTGCTGCGGATAAAAATGCTCGAGCACTAATTTATCCAACACCAACACATCCACAGTTTCTGCGCCCATCGTAAATTCCATTTCAACTTGATAATGCTCTGCGGGTAAATCAGCCAGACTCAGTGACTCATCATCAAACAAAGGCATGCTTAACCAATGGGCTAAGGCTGTTTCAATAATATCTGTTTTATCTTGCCATACGGCTTGCTTAAACAACTTTTGCACCAGCTCACGACTTTTGGCAAAATCCTCAAAACTGGCTTTAAATCCAGTACGACCACTCAGTTCTAACAAACTATGAATTAATACCCCAGGACCGGCGCCTTTAGGTAAATCGTAAATCGTAAACGCGGTTTTATCGACATTAAGCTCTTCAAGCTCCTCTTCATCGCCTTCTGTAGATTCTTGCGGCGTTTCTTGCTCTTCGGGTAAGGCTTGCTGACTGCCCTTATGGCTATGTTTTAAAGCACTGTAACTGGCAACCCACCAATTATCAGCCACTTTTACTTCTGCTTCGCGGGCTTCAGCTAATGGTTCTGCTGAGACATCAGGCACATAAACTGTCGTACTTATCTCTGGCAAAGGCGTAACCGCCATATCGTCACAAACGCCTTTTAATTGAGTTAATTGTGCAGTCAAAGTTTCAGGCGCTTGCTCTGCTTGCAACGCTAATAAATACCCCACGGCACTCTTTTCTAACTGACAAGACTTGGTATTGCCTCTTTTGATGGGGGCTATACCCAACCAACACGCATATTGCGCGCGCGTTATCGCGACATACAACAAACGTAAATCTTCTTGTAAGCGCTCTTTATCGGCTAAATCTTTACTAGCCTCTGTTTTATTTAAATCAACCCGCAAATTATTATCTGCATCATGAAACTTAAAATAACTGTCTTTACTACTTGGCTCTCTAAAGCCACAAATAAACGGCAAAAATACCAAGGGGTATTCCAAGCCTTTAGACTTATGAATAGTAATAATCTTAATTAAATCAGCATCACTTTCTAACCTTAAGATAGACTCGTCAGCACCTTGGGTGTTATCTTCTGCTATCGCTTCTAATAAGAATCTTATTAAGGCGGGCTCGCCTTCTAACTGGGTACTGGCTGTTTGCAACAACTCGGCTAAATGTAATAAATTGGTTAATACGCGTTCACCCTCACCGGCTGTTAAGCCAATACGCTGTAAACCAAAATCATTTATAACTCGGCGTAAGGCTGGCAAAACTCCTTCTTGTAACCAACACTCATGATAGATAACAAAACGCTCTAGCTGTGCTTCCCAACTGATTTCATCCACCACAAAATGTTGTAACTCTTGATAACTAAAACCTAAGGTAGCCGTACTTAAAGCCGCTCTTACCTTATATTCGTTACGCGGTTCCGCTAGGGCTTTTAACCAAATTAAGACATCGGCGGCTTCTAAGGTGGCATAAATAGAGTCACGTTCTGACAAATACACGCTCGGTAACTGTCGCTTTGCTAAAGCCTTACGCATCACCTTCGCTTCTTTACCTGTGCGGACTAAAATAGCGATGTCATTTGGCTTTAAGGCTTTAAGCCCAGACTCTGAAGCAAAGCCCGTTTTATGGTGTTCTGCGCCATTTAACAACTCAACTATCTGACTGGCTGTCACGTCAGCTAGGGCATCCAAATAATCTTCTTGAGAAACGGCCTCAGCAGATTCCCAAACCCAACAAGTTAAAGCCTTAGCAGGCTTGTCATTAATCACCCAGGTGTCTTTACGCCCTTTAGCGCTGACATCCACAAAGGGTAATGGATTGGTGTTATCGCCTGTTTTAAACAAAAACGCACCCTGTGCTTGCTGTTGATCGGCAAACAAAAACAACTGATTAACCGCCCTTACCAAAGCGTGTGTTGAACGATAATTAGTATCTAAAGTGTAATGTTTGCCTTGAGTGGCGGCATAGGCTTTTAAATAGGTAAAAATGTCCGCGCCTCTAAAAGAATAGATGGCTTGCTTAGGGTCACCAATCATAAAGCAACCCAAAGCCGCATTTTCTGACGGCGGATAGAGTTTCTCAAAAATCCGATATTGCACCGGATCAGTATCCTGAAACTCATCTATTAACGCGATAGGAAACTGCTGCCGAATCACTTGTGCAAACGGCTCACCGTTTTTACCCTGCAAGGCAAAATCCAATCCCGTTAACATATCGTTATAAGACATTTGCGCTAAGCGATTTTTTTCTGATATCGCACGGCGCCGCATCCAATGCACCGCATGGGCAATTAAGGCGGTTTTTAATTGCGGTAGCGCCGCAATTTGGGCGGGTAAATCGGCTATCGCATCAAAAGCGGGGTGTTTAGGAGGAATACCAGACTTGGTATTTGCTTCTAAACCCGCGGTTGATAAGTTTTTAATAGCTGTCTCAGTTAACTTAAGTTCAACTTGATTGGGGTCATCCGCCCAGTCTTTAATTTTTTGAGGCCACTCCACACGATTCGTTGAATTGTATTTAGTGGCAGGTAAAATTTTATCTGCAACCGCTTTTTCAATTAAATCTCTAATCTCCCCAGCCCACGCCTTCCAGGGGGCTTTTAAAGCCGCCAACTGCCCAAAGTAATCTTTATAAAACGCGACACACAAGGCCTTAATAGCTTGATAGTGCGTCACATCGCTATCGATAGGATCTTCTTTTATTAAGAAATCTTTTAAGACTTTTTGTAGCGCTTCTGGCGTATTAAAGGTATTAAAGATCTCAGGTAAAAAGACATTATCTGCATCTAGTGCATAATAAAATGTCCGCCAATAATCTCGCACCACCTGATTTAATAATTCAGTTTCATCCGGCTTTAGTTCTAATTTAAACAAACTACCGCTATCAAAAGCATGTTGTTTTAACATACGATTACACCATCCATGAATCGTATACACCGCCGCTTCATCCATCCAATTAGCCGCCAACTCTAACTTTTGTGCACAACTTAAATAATCATCTGCCTTATGATCGGCACGCAACGCTATTAAAAAAGGATCGGCTTCCGTGTCTAAGCCCCGAAAAAATCGCGCCGCGGAATTTAATCTTGCCCGGATTCTATCGCGTAATTCTTTAGTGGCCGCCTCAGTAAAAGTCACCACCAAAATATCGG
>CANGLL010000037.1 GCA_947454605.1 Methylococcaceae bacterium
ACAGATGTAACTGGAGCGGTAGCATTGCCAGAGGGTGTAGAGATGGTTATGCCTGGTGATAATATTTCTGTAAAAGTAAAATTAATTTCACCGATTGCGATGGAAGATGGCTTGCGATTCGCGATTCGTGAAGGTGGTCGTACTGTCGGTGCTGGTGTTGTTGCATCAATACTTGAATAAATTTATTAATTGGTATAATATAGCAAGTTCTGTAAAGTTTGTCTGAATAGGTCAGTAGTTCAATTGGTAGAATGGCGGTCTCCAAAACCGCTGGTTGGGGGTTCGAGCCCCTCCTGGCCTGCCAGTCAGATTATGCTTAATTAATATTGTGAATAATAAATAATGAATAATCAACCACAGTCATCAGCATCATTAACTGATATTCTGAAACAAATACTTTCAGTGTTGCTTGTAATCTCAGGTATCGCCGCGTTTTATTATTTCTCAGCAGACCATGCCTCTTTTAAAGAGATCGCTCTATTATATAGAGTTCTAGGTTTAGTGGTACTTATGTCAGTTGTTCTGGGCATAGTATTAACAACGGAGCTTGGGCGCTCTGTGTGGAATTTTGCAATTGAATCACGCCAGGAAGTAAGAAAAGTTGTTTGGCCAACACGTGAAGAAACAATTAGAACAACATTGCTTGTATTTGCAATGGTTTTTATAGTCGGTTTTATTCTCTGGGTGCTAGATATGTTTCTATTCTGGGGCATTCGGTTTTTAACTGGTCAAGGTGGTTAATGTAATGGCTCTTCGCTGGTATGTGGTTCATGCGTATTCAAATTTTGAAAATAAAGTTAAACAAGCGCTTGAAGAAAGAATTGTAAGAGAAGGGCTTGAGGATTATTTTGGCAAGATTCTGGTTCCAACTGAAGAAGTTATTGAAATGAGAATGGGGCAGCATAGGAAGAGTGAAAGGAAATTCTTTCCTGGGTACGTGTTGGTTCAGATGGAATTAACAGATGAAACATGGCATTTGGTAAAGGATGTTCCTAGAGTACTTGGTTTTATTGGCGGTACATCTGACAGGCCCGCACCAATATCTGAGAAAGAAGCTATGTCTATCTTGAATAAAGTTGAAGATGGCGTTAATAAGCCGAGACCAAAGATTTTATTTGAAGCTGGTGAAGTGATAAGAGTTATTGACGGACCATTTAAAGATTTTAATGGTGTTGTAGAAGAAGTTAATTACGAAAAAAATAAATTAAAAATATCAGTACTGATTTTTGGAAGGTCAACTTCTGTTGAGCTGGCTTTTGGTCAGGTTGAAAAAAGTTAATATTTAAACAATATAAATATTAAAATTACCGAATCTCTGTCTAATCTAAGGCAGGGATTTTTGTGTCTAGGGGGAGCTGAAAAGCGTTTGCACCCAAATTGGAGTAAAAAATGGCTAAGAAAATAGCAGCTTATATCAAACTGCAAGTTAAAGCAGGTGAAGCAAATCCGAGTCCACCAGTTGGTCCTGCTTTGGGTCAACGTGGTGTAAATATCATGGAGTTTTGTAAAGCGTTTAATGCTAAGACTCAGGATGTTGAAAAAGGGTTGCCTTTGCCGGTAGTTATTACAGTTTATAGTGACAGAAGCTTCACATTCATAACTAAAACCCCCCCTGCTTCAATTCTATTGAAAAAAATTACAGGTCTTAAAAGTGGAAGTAGCAATCCAAATACAAAAAAAGTTGGAACTGTTACTTATGCACAATTGGAAGAAATTGCTAAAACAAAAATGGAAGATTTAAATGCGGCTAACTTAGAAGCTGCAATTAAAACTATTGCGGGAAGTGCTCGTAGCATGGGCTTAAATGTGGAGGGCATGTAATGGCTAAGTTGTCAAAGAAAGCTAAATTAGTTAAAAGTAAAGTTGATAGATCTAAACAATATAGCATTGCAGAAGCGGTTGAAATTTTAAAAGAGTTAGTTACTAATAAATTTAATGAAGCTATTGATGTTAGTGTTAATTTAGGCGTAGATCCAAGAAAATCTGATCAAAATGTTCGTGGTGCAACGGTACTACCAAATGGAACTGGTAAAACAGTTCGTGTTGCTGTTTTTACACAAGGGCCGAGTGCAGATGCTGCAACAGCTGCAGGTGCTGATATTGTTGGTATGGAAGATTTGGCTGATCTAGTTAAAAAAGGCGAAATGAACTTTGATGTGGTTATTGCTTCACCAGATGCAATGAGAGTCGTTGGTCAGCTGGGTCAAGTATTGGGTCCAAGAGGTTTGATGCCAAATCCTAAAGTAGGTACAGTAACAGCAGATGTTGCTACGGCAGTTAAAAATGCAAAATCTGGGCAGGTTCGCTATCGTACTGATAAAGGTGGAATTATTCATTGTACTTTAGGCAAAGCCACATTCGATGCCGATGCAATAAAAGGAAACCTTGAGGCACTTCTATCAGATCTTCGTAAAGCAAAGCCAACTTCAGCAAAAGGTGTTTATATCAAAAAGATTACGCTATCTTCAACCATGGGTCCTGGGTTGTGGTTAGATGCTAGTAGTCTATCGAACTAAATAAATTTAAAAAACTTTGGGTTGCCGTTTATCGGCGGTAACCGTCAAAGACCGCAGGGGTTGTAAAACTTAATTATCCTGCGTAGGCGGT
This sequence comes from Methylococcaceae bacterium, assembly GCA_947454605.1. Lineage (GTDB taxonomy): Bacteria > Pseudomonadota > Gammaproteobacteria > Methylococcales > Methylomonadaceae > Methylobacter_C. The sequence goes on from CANGLL010000037.1 coordinate 2,608, forward strand.
TCTATCATATTTAGTATGTTAAAAGCCGTAAATTGGGCATTCGTAAGAATGAATTATTAAACACTGGTTCAATCCAGCAAATATGGAGCTATGTTGTGGCACTAAATTTAGATGGCAAAAAGGCTGTCGTAGAAGAAGTAGCACAATTCGCAGCTAAAGCACACTCAGCAGTAGCTGCTGAATATCGTGGTCTTACAGTTACTGAGTTAACAGCTTTACGTAAGACAGCAAGAGAGACTGGTGTCTATCTTCGAGTTGTGAAAAATACATTAGCAATACGCGCAGTGGCGGGAACTGAATTTGAATGCATGCAAAGTGGATTAGTGGGTCCGCTATTAATTGCATTTTCAATGGAAGACCCAGGTTCTGCTGGTCGTTTGATTAATGATTTTGCTAAAACAAATGATAAGTTGATAACTAAGATTGTTGCATTTGGTGGAGAGGCATTTGACGGTTCTGCACTAGCTAAGTTGGCAAGTTTACCAACACGCGATCAAGCAATCAGTATGTTAATGTCTGTTATGAAAGCACCTGTAGGTAAGCTTGTACGTACAATAGCTGCTGTTAGAGATCAAAAGCAAGAAGTTGCTTAATTATAAACAATTTAAATAAATAATTTTTAGAGGAATTTACATGGCCATATCACAAGCCGATATATTAGATGCGGTATCGAACATGACTATTACTGAAATCGTTGATTTAATTTCTGCGATGGAAGAGAAGTTTGGTGTAACTGCTGCAGTTGCTGTTGCAGCTGCTCCAGCTTCTGGTGCTGCTGCTGCAGTTGAAGAACAAACTGAATTTGATGTTATCTTAGCCTCTTTTGGTGACAATAAAGTTGCAGTAATTAAAACCGTACGTGGTATTACTGGATTGGGTTTAAAAGAAGCGAAAGATGCAGTAGAAGGTGCTCCAACAGTATTGAAAGAAGGTGTGCCTAAAGCAGAAGCTGAAGAGATCCAAAAACAACTAGCTGAAGCTGGTGCAACTGTAGAAATTAAATAATTTAATTTTGATAAAGTTGAAGAGAAGTAGTTGCTGCATCTCAATATAAAGTATGGCTGGTGACCTTTTGTCACCGGCCTTTTGCTGTTTGTACCTATACACAGTAGAAATAAATCATGACGAAAAAGTTTGGAAGCGATATGTCCTACTCTTTTACAGAAAAAAAGCGTATTAGAAACAATTTTGGGAAAAGCACAGAAGTTCTTGAGGTTCCCTATCTCCTTGCAACACAAATTAATTCATATGCTGGATTTTTACAATCTGGTGTGGCACCTGAAAAGCGTTCAGCAATGGGTCTGCATGCTGCCTTTTCAAGTGTTTTTCCAATTGAAAGTCATTCAGGCTATGCTGTTCTGGAATATGTCAATTATAGATTGGGAGAGCCAACTTTTGATGTAAGAGAATGTCAGCAAAGAGGAGCAACCTATGCTGCACCATTGCGTGTTCTAGTTCGTTTAGTAATATACGATAAAGAAGCATCAGCTAACGCAAAGGTTGTTAAAGATATACGTGAACAAGAAGTTTACATGGGTGAATTGCCATTAATGACAGAAAATGGCACGTTCGTAATTAATGGAACTGAAAGAGTTATAGTTTCACAATTACATCGGTCACCAGGAGTATTTTTCGATCATGATAAAGGTAAGACCCACTCTTCAGGTAAATTATTGTTTAACGCAAGAGTAATACCCTATAGAGGCTCTTGGTTAGATTTTGAATTTGATCATAAAGACTGTGTTTATGTCCGTATAGATAGACGTAGAAAGATACCTGCAACTATCTTGCTTAGAGGTTTAGGATTCGACAATGAAGAAATGATCAAAATTTTCTTCGAAACAAATAAATTTACATTGAACAATGATAATTGTTTGTTTCATATAGTTCCTGAAAGGATGCGGGGTGAGATTGCTGCATTTGATATTACACACAACAATCAAGTGTTAGTTGAGGAAGGTCGACGTATAACTGCTAAGCATATACGTGAAATGAACAAAGCTGAATTGACAGAAGTTAAAGTACCAAAAGAGTATTTAATAGGAAAAATATTAAGTCACAATGTATTTGATCAGTCTACAGGTGAATTGATCGCAAATGTAAATGACGAATTGTCTACTGTTTTAATTGAAAAACTTTTAGATAATGATGTTACTGAAATTAACACATTATTTGTTAACGATCTTGATAACGGGGCTTACATAAGCAACGCTATGAGATTAGATACAACAACTAATTCGCTTGAGGCATTAGTTGAGATATACAGAATGATGCGTCCTGGTGAGCCGCCAACAAAAGACTCTGCAGAAAATCTATTTCAAAATTTATTTTTTACCGATGACAGATATGATCTATCTACTGTTGGTAGAATGAAGTTTAATAGAAGATTAGGTCGCGATGAAACTGTTGGCACAGGTACATTAACAAAAGAAGATATAATTGATGTACTCAAAGAATTAATATCAATTAGAAATGGTAATGGTACTGTAGATGATATTGACCATTTAGGTAATAGACGTGTTCGCTCTGTAGGTGAAATGATCGAAAACCAATTCAGAGTCGGATTGGTAAGAGTTGAGCGGGCAGTTAAAGAGCGATTAACCTTGGCTGACTCTGAAGGTTTGATGCCTCAAGAGATAATAAATGCCAAGCCTGTTTCTGCTGCTGTAAAAGAGTTTTTTGGGTCAAGCCAACTTTCTCAATTTATGGATCAAAATAATCCATTATCACAAGTAACTCATAAGCGTCGTGTTTCAGCATTAGGACCAGGTGGTTTGGCTAGGGAAAGAGCAGGCTTTGAAGTTCGTGACGTTCATGCTACGCACTATGGAAGAGTGTGTCCAATTGAAACACCAGAAGGCCCCAATATCGGTTTAATCAATTCGCTTTCTGTATATGCTCGAACAAACGGATATGGATTTTTAGAAACGCCTTATAGAAAAGTAATTGATGGTGTTGTAACAAATCAAGTTGATTACCTATCAGCAATTGAAGAAGGTGAGTTTGTTATTGCACAAGCAAGTGTTGCTGTTGATGAAAAAGGTAAATTAGTTGATGGTTTAGTGTCTTGTCGACATAAAGATGAGTTTGCATTAGCTATGTCAGATACTGTTCAGTATATGGATGTATCATCTAAACAAATTGTTTCAGTTGCAGCTTCAATTATTCCATTTCTTGAGCATGACGATGCAAACCGCGCATTGATGGGTTCAAATATGCAGCGACAAGCGGTTCCAACATTAAGAGCTGAAAAACCTTTAGTAGGGACTGGAATGGAACGAATTGTAGCGAAAGATTCTGGCGTTACCGTTGTTGCAACTAGGGGGGGTCGTATAGAAGCAGTTGATGCGGCTAGGATTGTAGTGCGAGTCAATGATACTGAAACAGAAACGGGCGCTCCCGGTGTTGATATTTATAATTTAACTAAATATACACGTTCAAATCAAAATACATGTATTAATCAAAAGCCGTTAGTCAAGCTTGGCGATGCCGTAAGTGTGGGTGACATATTAGCTGATGGACCTTCAACAGATATGGGTGAGCTAGCATTAGGACAGAATATGCTTGTCGCCTTTATGCCTTGGAATGGATATAACTTCGAAGATTCGATACTCGTATCAGAACGGGTAGTTAAAGAAGATCGCTTTACAACAATCCATATCGAAGAGAAAACTTGCGTAGCTAGAGATACTAAGCATAGTCCTGAAGAAATTACAGCGGATATTCCGAATGTAAGTGAAGAAGCGTTATCTAAACTTGATGCTTCTGGAATTGTGTATGTTGGTGCAGAAGTTAAAGGTGGTGATATTTTAGTCGGAAAAGTAACGCCAAAGGGAGAGACACAATTAACGCCAGAAGAAAAGCTTTTACGAGCCATTTTTGGTGAAAAAGCTGCTGATGTTAAAGACACATCATTACGAGTTCCTGGAAGTATTGAAGGTACAGTTATTGATGTTCAAGTCTTTACAAGAGATGGTGTAAAAAAAGATCAGCGTGCATTGGATATTGAACAAGAAGAAATTAACAGATATAGAAAAGATCTTGACGATCAATTAAAGATTCTAGAAGAAGATATATTTGCTCGTGTAGCACGCATTTTAGTTGGCAAAATCGCACACGCCGGTCCTGCTAATTTGAAAGATGGTATGGAAATTACTAAAGCATATTTGGATACGTTGCGTCATACAGAATGGTTAAAAATAAAGATGAAAGATGAAGATATCAATCTTCAACTTGAAACGGTTGGTAATCAGGTCGAACAGCAAAGAAAAGATTTTGACGAGCGTTTCGATGTAAAACGTAAGAAAATTACTATGGGCGATGATCTAGCTCCGGGTGTTTTGAAAATGGTCAAGGTCTATTTAGCTGTTAAAAGACGTATTCAGCCTGGTGATAAAATGGCTGGTAGACATGGGAATAAGGGTGTTATTTCTATGATTAGGCCTATTGAAGATATGCCTTATACTGCAGATGGAAATCCTGTTGATATTGTATTAAACCCTCTAGGTGTTCCATCGCGTATGAATGTCGGTCAGGTATTGGAAACACATTTAGGATGGGCTGCAAAAGGCTTAGGTATTCAGATCGGAAAAATGCTTAATGATAAATTTGAACTTGAATCCGCAAAAGTGTCAGCAATAAGAAGTTATCTTGATAAAATTTATAATGGTAGTGGACGCAAAGAGAATCTAAATTCTTTTAGTGATGAAGAAATTCTAGAAATGGCTAAAAATTTAGTCAGTGGTGTTCCAATGGCAACACCAGTTTTTGACGGTGCTAGTGAAGAGGATATTCGTAACATGTTACGTTTGGCTGAACTGCCAGAGCATGGTCAAATTACGTTATATGATGGCTTAACAGGCGAGCCATTTGAACGTGAGGTAACTGTTGGATATATGTATATGCTCAAATTAAATCACTTAGTTGATGATAAGATGCATGCTCGTTCAACTGGTCCTTATAGCCTAGTAACTCAACAACCATTAGGTGGTAAAGCACAGTTTGGTGGTCAAAGATTTGGTGAGATGGAGGTCTGGGCACTTGAAGCCTATGGAGCTGCTTATACCTTGCAAGAAATGTTAACTGTAAAGTCAGATGACGTAACAGGCAGAACTAGAATGTATAAAAATATAGTCGACGGTGATCACAAAATGGAAGCTGGCATGCCTGAATCATTTAATGTTCTGATCAAAGAAATTCGATCATTGGCTGTTAATATTGAATTACAACGAGAGTAGAGCTGAAACTATTTAGATGCTTTTAAGGGTCTATTACAGTATTTTAAATAATTAATATTAACCAACATTAAAACAAATAGGATATCTGTTTGTTTAACTGAAGCATGAATACAGTTCAATATTTTCATATTGAACTTTTCTGTTTTGGGTTGTGAATAAACCAATTGAAGAGGACAAGCTCTTGAAAGATTTGATGAATTTTCTAAAAAGACAAGGACGCGCTGATGACTTTGACGGAATTAGCATAGGCTTGGCATCGCCTGATATGATTCGTTCGTGGTCATATGGAGAAGTAAAAAAACCTGAAACAATAAATTATCGTACATTTAAGCCAGAAAGGGATGGCCTTTTTTGCGCAAAGATCTTTGGTCCAGTTAGTGACTATGAATGCTTATGTGGTAAGTACAAAAGATTAAAGCATCGCGGAGTTATTTGCGAAAAATGTGGAGTGGAAGTTACTTTATCTAAAGTACGTCGAGAACGAATGGGTCATATAGATTTGGCTAGCCCAGTGGCGCATATATGGTTTTTGAAGTCTTTACCTTCAAGAATTGCATTACTTCTGGACATGACACTGCGTGAGATTGAAAGAGTATTGTATTTTGAATCGTTTGTAATTCTTGATGCAGGGTTGACTCCACTTGAGAAAGGACATCTTTTAACTGACGATGAGTATCTTGAAGCGGTAGACATTCATGGAGATGATTTTGTAGCTAAAATGGGTGCAGAAGCTATTTATGATCTTTTAAAAGCTATCGATTTAAAAGAACAAGTCAACTTTTTAAGAGAAGAGATTAACTCTACCTCTTCAGAAACAAAAATTAAAAAGTATTCAAAACGCCTTAAGGTAATGGAGGCATTGTTAAGTTCAAATAATCGACCAGAATGGATGATTTTGAAAGTTCTTCCTGTATTGCCGCCGGAACTACGTCCTTTGGTGCCATTAGATGGCGGTCGTTTTGCTACTTCGGATTTGAATGATTTATACAGAAGGGTAATTAATCGAAACAATCGTCTAAACCGTTTATTGGATTTAAATGCTCCAGATATTATTGTACGTAATGAAAAGAGAATGCTACAAGAGTCTGTGGATGCGTTGTTAGATAACGGTAGACGTGGCAGAGCAATAACTGGTACAAACAGACGTCCACTTAAATCGCTTGCTGATATGATAAAAGGAAAGCAAGGTAGATTTCGTCAGAATTTGCTTGGCAAGCGCGTTGATTATTCAGGACGATCTGTAATTGTTGTTGGGCCTACTTTACGTTTACATCAGTGCGGATTGCCAAAAAAAATGGCTTTAGAGCTTTTCAAGCCTTTCATATTTAGCAAACTTCAATTACGAGGCTTAGCGACTACCATAAAAGCAGCTAAAAAAATGGTTGAGAGAGAAGGTCCGGAAGTATGGGATATTCTTGAAGAAGTTATACGTGAACATCCTATTTTATTGAATCGGGCGCCTACTCTTCATAGATTGGGTATTCAAGCATTCGAGCCTACCCTAATAGAAGGCAAAGCAATACAATTGCATCCATTAGTTTGTAGCGCATTTAATGCGGACTTTGATGGAGATCAAATGGCTGTTCACATACCGTTATCAATTGAGGCTCAATTAGAAGCTAGAACACTGATGATGGCAACCAATAATATATTGTCTCCAGCAAATGGAGAGCCTGTGATTAATCCATCACAGGACGTTGTATTAGGTTTGTACTATATTAGTCGTGAAAAAATTAATGCAAAGGGCGATGGCTCGGTATTTGGGTCTGTTGGTGAAATTCACAAAGCATTATTGGTTAAGTCGGTTGAATTACAATCTAAGATTCAATTGAGAATAACTGAAAAAGTTAAGTTCGAAGGCATGTTGGTTGATAAAACACATAGAGTAGAAACAACAGTTGGTAGGGCACTAATATGGGAAGTTGTTCCTGATCGAATGCCATATGAATTAGTTAATTGCGATATGACTAAGAAAAATATATCAAGATTAATTAATTATAGTTATAGGCATTTAGGAAATAAAGATACTGTTGTTCTTGCAGATCAACTTATGTATCTAGGATTTAGATATGCAACTATTTCAGGTGTATCGTTTGGGATAGAAGATATGGCGATTCCTGCGAAAAAAGTTGAAATCATTAATGCTGCGGATAGAGAAGTAAATGAAATTCAAAGTCAGTATGCTTCTGGTTTAGTAACAGATGGTGAGCGATATAATAAAGTAGTTGATATTTGGTCACATGCAAATGACCAAGTTGCAAAAGTGATGATGGACGGATTAGGTGAAGAAACCGTTACAGATGCTCAAGGTAATAGCGTAAAACAAAAATCTTTTAATTCAATATTTATGATGGCGGAATCTGGAGCTAGAGGTTCGGCTGCACAGATAAGGCAGTTAGCAGGAATGCGTGGCTTAATGGCTAAGCCTGATGGCTCAATTATTGAAACACCAATTACCGCAAATTTCCGTGAAGGTCTTGATGTACTGCAATACTTTATTTCTACACATGGGGCGCGTAAAGGGTTGGCTGATACTGCATTGAAAACAGCTAACTCAGGTTATTTAACCAGACGATTAGTTGATGTTGCCCAAGACTTGGTAATCACAGGTAATGATTGTGGTACTGTTAATGGTCTAGTAATGACCCCAATTATTGAGGGTGGTGATGTTGTAGAGCCATTGTCTGAAAGAGTACTGGGTAGAGTAGCGGTAAGTGATGTAATGGATGCTTCGGGACAAAATGTAATTGTTCCTGCTAAAACTCTACTTGATGAGCATTGGGTTGCTATTCTTGATGATCAAAGTATTGACCAAGTTACTGTACGGTCAATTATTACATGTGAGAATAGGCATGGTGTATGTGCAGCATGTTACGGTCGTGATTTAGGTCGTGGTCATTTGGTAAACTTAGGCGAAGCAGTAGGCGTTATTGCTGCTCAGTCGATTGGTGAGCCAGGCACCCAGTTAACTATGCGTACTTTCCATATTGGTGGTGCAGCATCTAGATCTGCAGCTATTAGTAATGTACAGGTTAAATCATCTGGTACAGTTAAATTAAATAACTTGAAATCAGTATTGAACAGAGAAGGTAAGTTGGTTGCTGTATCGCGATCAGGTGAGGTTGGTGTTGTCGATGATTATGGAAGAGAAAGAGAGCGCTATAAAATACCTTATGGTGCTGTTTTGTCGGTTCAGGAAGGATCCAAGATCAGTGCAGGCGATATTATAGTAACATGGGATCCATTTACGCATCCTGTAATTACAGAAGTAGATGGTATTGTCGAGCTTAAGGATTTTCTTGATGGTATTACTGTTCAAAAGCAATCTGACGAGGTAACTGGTTTAAGTTCGCTTGTGGTTACAGATCCTAAGCAACGTGGGTCTGCTGGTAAAGAGTTGCGACCAATGGTTAAGCTACTTGATACGGCAGGTAACACAATTCATTTGCCAGGCACAGAAATACCAGCTCAGTATTTTCTACCAGCAGGAGCTATTGCTGGAATTAAAGATGGTGGGGAAGTAAGAGTGGGTGATGTACTTGCTAGAATTCCACAAGAATCCAGTAAAACTAGAGATATTACGGGTGGTTTGCCAAGAGTTGCTGACTTATTTGAAGCTAGGAAAACAAAAGATCCAGCGATATTGGCAGAAACGAGTGGAACAATTTCTTTTGGTAAAGAAACTAAAGGGAAGCAACGAGTAATAATAACCGATGGCTCAGGAGAGCAAGTAGAAACACTAATCCCTAAATGGAGGCATATTACTGTTTTTGAAGGTGAATATGTTGAAAAAGGTGAGACAATAGCAGAAGGTGAGTTAACACCACATGACATTTTAAGATTAAGAGGCATTGAGGAGTTAGCAAATTATCTCGTAAAAGAGATTCAAGATGTATATCGTTTACAAGGTGTAAAAATAAACGATAAGCATATTGAAGCAATTATTAGACAAATGCTTAGAAAAGTTGAAATTACTGCGCCTGGTGATACCTCCTTTATAAAAGGGGAGCAAGTAGAGCGCGCAGCAATGAGAGTTGAAAATGACGTAGTTGAAAGTTTAGGTAAGATTCCGGCAACATATGAATCAATCTTGCTAGGTATAACTAAAGCATCATTAGCAACTGAGTCATTCATTTCTGCTGCTTCATTCCAAGAAACAACAAGAGTGCTAACAGATGCTGCGGTTAGAGGTTTAAGTGATGGCTTGCAGGGATTGAAAGAGAATGTAATCGTAGGCAGGTTGATTCCTGCGGGAACAGGATTAGCTTATCACGAAAATAGAAAAAATAAATTTACACAACAACATGAAATTGAGGCTGAAAATGTTCAAAACATCGATGCAGGAGATGTTGAGGAAGCATTGAAGCTAGCGTTGAATGTATAGTAAGGTATTTTATAAATAAAAATCGGCTTGACCTAAACATTATTAACAAGTATGATACTTAGCTCACATAAGCAAAGTGCTTGGTCAGAATGGATATGATTGATTTTAGTAAATATTATCAATTCTTAGTTAAAGCTCTGGCAGTTATAAGAAAATTGGAGTAGAAATTTATGGCCACGATCAATCAATTAGTTCGAAAGCCACGTGCTAAAAAAATAGAAAAAAGTAATGTTCCAGCATTAGAGGCTTGTCCTCAAAGAAGAGGTGTATGTACGCGTGTATATACCACAACGCCTAAAAAACCGAATTCTGCACTTAGAAAAGTTGCAAGGGTTAGGTTGACTAATGGCGCTGAGGTAAGTAGTTATATAGGTGGTGAGGGTCATAATCTTCAAGAGCATTCAGTTGTGCTGATAAGAGGAGGTCGTGTAAAGGACTTGCCTGGTGTTCGTTATCATGTTGTTCGAGGCAGTCTTGATGCGTCTGGCGTGAATAACAGAAAATGTGGTAGATCTAAATATGGAACCAAGCGCCCTAAAGGCTAAAAGCGAGTTAATTTAAATGTCTAGAAGAAGAGTTGCAACAAAAAGAGAAATTATTCCAGATCCAAGATTTGGAAGTATCATGATTACAAAATTCATGAATATGATCATGGAGAGTGGAAAAAAGTCAGTTGCTGAAGGAATAGTTTATGGTGCATTAGATGTGATTGAGTCTAAAGGCCATTCTGAGCCTTTAGATATTTTGTCTAAAGCATTGGAAAATGTTCAGCCGCGAGTAGAGGTTAAATCTAGAAGAGTAGGTGGTGCGACTTATCAAGTGCCTGTTGAGGTGCGTCCTTCTAGAAGAATGGCATTAGCAATGCGTTGGTTAATTGATGCTTCACGCAAAAGAAATGAAAGAAATATGCCTTCTAAGTTAGCAGGTGAGTTGATGGATGCTTTCGAAAGCAGAGGTTCTGCTGCTAAAAAACGCGAAGATACACATAGAATGGCTGAAGCGAATAAAGCATTTTCTCATTATCGCTGGTAATTGAACATCAATGTATTAAGATGAGATAGTGCGTAAGACACATATAAGTAATTATAGAAATATCGGCATCATGGCTCACATTGATGCTGGTAAAACTACAACTACAGAAAGAATATTGTATTACACAGGTGTGTCTCACAAGATAGGTGAGGTACATGATGGAACAGCAACAATGGATTGGATGGTTCAAGAGCAAGAGAGAGGAATAACTATAACCTCAGCTGCAACAACTTGTTTTTGGAGTGGGATGGATGCCCAATATGTTATGCACCGTATCAATATAATTGATACGCCTGGGCATGTTGATTTTACAATTGAAGTAGAAAGGTCTCTAAGGATTTTAGATGGTGCTTGTGCTTTATTTTGTGCTGTAGGTGGAGTTGAGCCACAGTCAGAAACTGTATGGAGACAAGCTGACAAATATAATGTGCCAAGGCTAATATTTGTTAACAAAATGGATAGAATTGGTGCTGATTTTTATCAAGTTATTGATCAGGTAAAAGTTAGATTAGGAGCAAATCCGGTGCCTATGATGTTGCCAATTGGCAAGGAAAATGACTTTCAAGGCGTAATTGATTTAATAAAAATGAAAGCGATATATTGGAAAGATGATTCTTTAGGTATGTCATTTCATGAAACGGATATTCCAGACTATTTACAAGAAGATGCTTCCCTGTGGCGTGAAAACTTGATGGAAGTTGCAGCCGATGGATCTGATGAGTTAATGAATAAATATTTATTGGAAGGTGAGTTAACTCCAGCAGATATTAGATATGGTATAAGAAAATTAACCATAGAAAATAAAATAGTTCCAGCATTTTGTGGTTCTGCCTTTAAAAATAAAGGCGTTCAATCTTTATTAGATGGTGTAATTGAGTATCTACCAGCACCTTCTGATCTGCCAGATGTGCAAGGAATTGGAAAAAATACAGAAATTATTTGCACAAGAAAAGCTATAGATAGCGAATTTTTTTCAGGTTTGATTTTTAAAATTGCAACAGATCCTTACGTAGGTAGTCTTGCTTTTATCAGAATTTATTCAGGTGTATTAAGATCTGGTGATGTGGTTTATAACCCCATTAAAGAAAAAAGAGAGCGTATAGGTAGAGTTGTGCAATTACATGCAAATTCTAGAGAAGAAGTTGAAGAAGTTTATTCAGGTGATATTGCAGCTATCATTGGTTTGAAAGACGTTACAACTGGTGACACATTATGCGATCAGGAGGATATGATCGTACTTGAACGAATGGAATTTCCTGATTCTGTTATTTCAATTGCCGTTGAACCTAAAACAAAAGCTGATGAAGATAAAATATGTGTTGCGTTGTCGAAATTGGCACAAGAAGACCCGTCATTTAGGGTTTCTACAGATGAAGAATCAGGCCAAATAATAATTTCTGGAATGGGTGAGCTTCACTTAGAAATTATAGTAGATAGACTTAAAAGGGAATTTAACATTAATGCTAATATTGGGGTTCCTCAAGTTGCTTATAGGGAAACTATCAAAGCAACAGTTGTTGAAGAAGCAAAATTTATAAGGCAAATTACTGGTCGTGGTCAATATGGACATGTATGGTTAAGGATAGAGCCTCAAGAATCAGGTCAAGGTTATTCTTTTGTTAGCGAAGTGTTGGACGGAATAATACCTAAAGAGTTTGTAAATTCGGTTGATTTAGGTGTTCAGGATCAATTGAAGTGTGGTGTTCTTGCGGGATACCCAATGCAAGATATCAAAGTAACTTTATTTGATGGCTCATATCACGAAGTGGATTCAAACGATATTTCCTTCAAAATTGCTGGGTCTATATGCTTTCGAGAAGGTGCTAAAAAAGCAGAGCCTGTTTTATTAGAACCCATAATGAAAGTTGATATAGTGACACCCGATGATTATATGGGTGAGGTTGTTGGTGATATAAATAGGCGGCGTGGTCTGGTTCTTAATATGGAAGATATGCCGTCAGGAAAGACACTTAGCTGCGAAGTGCCTTTGTCAGAAATGTTCGGATATTCGACCGATTTGCGATCAGCGACGCAGGGGCGGGCTACGTACAGTATGCAGTTTAAAAAATACAATGAAACTCCTATGCATGTAGCACAGGATATAATTAAAAAATCTTCATAATATTAATATATATAAAGGTATTGACTCATGGCTAAAGAAAAATTTTCACGTAGTAAGCCCCACGTAAACGTAGGTACAATTGGCCACGTTGACCACGGTAAAACAACATTGACAGCGGCATTAACGACCGTAATGGCAAAATTGCACGGTGGTGCAGTTAAAGCATTTGATCAA
>CANGLL010000038.1 GCA_947454605.1 Methylococcaceae bacterium
AACAGCAGCGGGTGCGGGTGTGGGTACCGCGTTGGCGGCCAATGAATTTGTCTCCAGTACCACCGCTACAGCAGGTACCACTGCAACCTCTCACTTAATTTATAACAGTACCTCTGGCGTACTTTATTACGATGCGGATGGCAATGGTGCAGGTGCCGCGGTTCAGGTGGCTTTAATCGGCACCACGACGCATCCTGCGTTAACGGCAGCGGATATTTTGATTGTGGCTTAGTAATTATACTTTTGTCGTATAAGGTCCTATATTTATAAGATTATTGCCAAATTTGTTATTTTAAAATTGAGCTAATTGCTATCTAGTCAGATAGTTACATATGACTAGATAGCTTTAATTGTTGAGTTAAACACGGTGCGCTGTTCTAACCAACAAAGTACCTACACCTTGATTAGTAAATAACTCTAGCAATACAGCATGATCAACTCTACCATCAATAATATGCACACTATTAACACCGCCTTTTAAAGCATCTGTCGCACACTTAGTCTTAGGAATCATGCCACCCGATATCGTTCCATCTACGATTAAATCATCGAGATCACTCACCGACAAACCTGTTAATAACTCACCTTCTTTATCCAAAATACCCGCTGTATTCGTTAATAGAATTAGCTTTTCAGCCTTTAATACTTCGGCAATTTTACCCGCCACCAAATCAGCATTAATATTGTAAGAAAAGCCATCTTCTCCCACGCCAATAGGCGCAATAACGGGTATAAAGTCACTGTGACTTAACATGTCTACTACCGCGGGATCTATACTACTGACTTCACCCACCTGACCTAAATCTATAATTTCCGTAGCATCATCATCGTCAACCGCTCGGGTAAGATGGATTTTTTTTGCGCGAATAAAATCACCGTCCTTACCTGTTAAGCCTACAGCCTTACCGCCGTTTTGATTGATTAAATTAACGATTTCTTTGTTAACAAGACCACCTAAGACCATTTCAACCACATCCATGGTTTCACTATCAGTCACTCTCATGCCATCAACAAAGTTCGATGTTTTACCCAACTTTGTTAAAAGCTGACCAATTTGCGGGCCTCCACCATGAACAACAATAGGATTAATCCCTACCAACTTCATCAAAACAATATCTCTAGCAAAACTATGCTTAAGCGCTTCGTCCACCATTGCATTACCCCCAAATTTAACCACGACGGTTTTGCCTTTAAAGCGCTGAATATAGGGCAAAGCCTCAATCAATACATCAGCGATTTGGTGAGCGGTTCTTTCTTCAAGCATGTTCTTTTTCCATTATTACAGAAGGTTTACTAAAATAGTTTCTAAGTTTTAATATCGTCGGCTAAATGTTGATTGGCTTTTAATGACGGCCTGTATGACCAAACCCACCCTCACCTCTATCAGTGATGGTAGTAAAAGTATCAACTATTTTAAAGTCGACTTGTACAACGGGCATAAAAAGTAACTGTGCAATTCTTTCTCCGGGTTGCACAACATAATCGTCTAAACCATCATTATGTAAAATAACGCCTATTTCACCATGATAGTCTGAATCCACTATCCCCAAGCCTTGACCTACTCGAATCTGATTTTTTAAGCAAAGCCCACTTCGACTTGCTACGACAGCAACTAACCCTGGGTCTTGAATATTAACAGCTAACCCCGTACATATCAGCACATTATTACCACCCGATATAGTCATGGGCTCTTCAATACAGGCGATTAAATCCATACCTGCCGAACCGTGTGTTTTATAAGCAGGAATCCCATACTTTTCAAGCAAAGGATTTACAATTTTAGTTTCAATTAATCTTTTCATTTGCCCTGCTTTTAAATTAAATATTATAACCCAGCCTCAATTCAGTTTGGCTTTGCAATTTTAGTTAAGCGTATAAGTAAAAACTATAATAAGATAGATCAAACATTTCAATGAACGAGTCATTTTTATGCGTTATCTCATTTTACTTAGCATTATGCTTACCTTACCTGCTTGGGCGGTTGATGATAAACCACCCCAACTTGAAGCCGTTCCAGAAGCGCCAGAGCCTATACTTCCTATTCAAAGTGGCGAGACATTAGAACCTGACATTACTATTATTCGTAAAGAAAAGAAGACTGTTCAAGAATATAGAAAAGGTGGCAAACTCTATATGATAAAGGTGATACCTGATATAGGTCCTCCCTATTACTTTTTGGATAAGGATGGTGATGGCAAAATGGATGTACGTCGCGATGATTTAGATCGTGGTGAAAGCAACATCAATGTTTGGAAAATATTAGAGTGGTAAAGAATTCATCAATCTGCATTAAGCGACAATGTAGTCACAATTTCTTTATCCGCTGAATCCATATTAACAACGGTATCCATTATATAAATATTTTCTGTTGCAATCCCCCCTTTACTAACCAAGGCAGTAGCAATGGCCTGAGCCCTTTCTACTGCCAACGCTTTAAGACGCTCAGGTTCTGGACTCATCAATGTTTGCAACTTTTCTCTAGCAACTGTATAAAATTCGCCCGCACTAGGATCTCGTAGTTTTACGGATCCTAAAAATGAGCGCTCAACAAGATTTGGGAACTTTTGAATAAATAAATCTGTTAATAATCGTTTGTAATCCTCATCTGATAACTTTACGTATTCATCCCGAATTCTTTTTTTACTATTAAGATTTAGCTCTGCAGCCCGTTGTCTTTTGATTTGCTCATACAATGCATCCTGTCTAATAACAGGCCAATCCTTACTCTGGAATGCCGCACCTTTAATTTCTAAATTTAAATTTGGCCTTGATCTCAACGCTTTCGCTAATACTAATAACTTATCCTGTTGCTCTGGCTTGAGTGTTGAACTACCTGCATCAAAACCAATAAGATTTAACTCCCTATCATTACCCACTAACATGGCTAAAGCACTGAAAGGTGATGTCACTAAATTGGTCAATCCGTTATATAAAGCATCCGCAACCACACCACCAAAACTAAATTGAGGATCATCCAAACTCCCAGAGATAGGGACATCAATTTTTATTCTACCCCGAGAATCTTTAAGTAAAGCAACCGCTAGCTTTATTGGTAAAGATACTGCATTAGGATTTTCCACTTGTTCACCCAGCTCAAATTGATCGATCAATAAATTGTTCGTAGCTGTTAAATCACTATTTGCTATCTTATAATTTAAGCCTAAGAACATTCTTCCTTTTTCAACTTTATAGCCAGAGAACTGAACCATATATGGGGTTACCAACGGCATCGGCAAATCTTTAAAATCGACCTTAGCATGGTAACTATTTAAAAACGGGCTAATTTCACCTCTAATATCTACAGGCGCCAAATCATAAGCATTCCCCTGTAAAAATACATTAATAGTCGAATTCTGCTGAGATGAAATACCATTAGCACCACCATCCAGACTTTTAATTTCAGCTTCAAAAGGCAGAATTAAAGACATATCAGAAAAGTCTGACCTACCCTCCCTTATTTGCACACTCCCTAATTTGTAAACAGGTTTATCATCATTAGTTACTCTTTCACTAGCCGTATCTATTTTATTGATAGTGATCGGGGTCGACTGATTAGTGACTAAAATATCATTTAAATTAGCTGTTTTATCTTTTCTAATAGCGACTCTAAGATAGGGTTTATCAAAAAGTAATTTTTTTGCTGCATAATTATTCTGACTGTAATCAATTACCAGCTCTTTAAGCGCCATACTCTCCCACTTTACAAAATCTTTATTTAAAATTTGATCACGGGTTAATAAGCGATCAATTCCAACATCACCCATAAATTGGATATCTGGCCTATCTTGATCTAATTTTGCGAAACTTAATTTACCATTTATATTTAGAGCCCCATCAATAACATCTAAGCGCACAAACTTTTCATAATAAGACTGAAACTTTTCTAAATCGACATTCTCAACCTTGACATCAACTTCTGCAGAAAAAGGATCTAGTACAGTATTCCCTTGCATATTGACTGATCCACCGTTATTAATACCCACTTGCATTTTGATAGGGGTTTTAACATTTTGTATATTGTTATAATCGGTAACTTTAAAGTCAATCGGCTTAAAATTTACTTTTATAGGACTTTTTAAAGTTCTATCTTCAAAATCTAAGGCCAAATTAGTTATATCAACATCGGCTATCTTAATGCCCCAAGGTTTATCTTTCATATTGCTACCATCAATTTGAACTTGATTCACCTCATTAACGGGAGTAACAGATAGAGTTGCAAATAATTTGGCATAATTAAGAACTCCATCGGATTCTAACCATGCTTCAATACTACCCTTATTAGCAATAACGGATTTAATACTTAACAGTTTTTGTTTAAGATTAATATAAACACCGTCTAAAGAAACTTTAGGAATTTTTATAAGACTTTTATTTTGAGGTTTATCAAACAACTCAAATTCATTAATTTTTAACACTGCATTGTTAACAACGAGATTCAATCCCTCTTTAAAATCATTAACTGAATAATCCGCTTCAAATAATTCGTAACCACCCAGATCGATTGGAAACTTCTGAGTAAGTGCTAACAAATAAAAGGTTTTTAAAGAAACTCCATTGAAAGCCAAATGCCCTTCAAGAGATTGTTTCACCAAGTTAAAATTACCTTTTACATTTAAGTCGCCCCCTGATTTTAATCCTGAAGAAACCTCAAGCGTCCCAATAGTATCAACTACATTAGTCAAATTTTGTATATTGATGTTGATAGGTAATATTTCATCCTTAAGTACATCATCTAAATGCCTATCGGTATAAGTTATAGCCCCATCAAGAATTGACAGTTGCATGACTCCATAATGCAATTCACTTTGTGTCTCTTGAGGTTGATTTTTATCTACTGAAGGTTTGATAAGGCCCTTTAAATTCAAGGCACCCACCTTATCTCTAACAATATTAATAACTGGCTTTTTTAGGATTATACGGTCAAACACTAATGCCATTTTCCTAATCGACGCTAAGAAACTGATCTGCACTGTTAAATCATCAAATGCAATGAGAGTTTCACCATGAGGCTCTTGTATTTGTACACCCTGTATATCAAGTGTTAGAGGAAAAGGCTGAAATTTAATGACAGAAACTAAGGCTATTCGGCCTGTTTCTTGTTGAATAAAACTAGAAAGTTTTGTTTTTAATATAAAAGGTAAAACCAATAGCACTAAGACCAGATAAAACGCTAATAAGCCACCTAAAATGAGAATAGGCTTTTTAAAAAATATTATTTTGCGTTGAATGGCCATTATGAAATCCTAAGTGTTTTTATATCCGCCTAAGCCATTATTAAATAGAAAAGACAGCTTCCTTGCTATCTTATTCTAAATTAAGATATCTCTATCATTACAAATCAAGATATCCTGTTTCTTCATGTAAGACTGTATCCAATCCTTGATCTTCTTCATCTTTAGTAACCCTGAGTCCCAACCAATGATCCAATAATTTTAGAATTAAATAACTGAACACTGCACTCCAAAATGCTGTCACTAAAACCGCTAAAGCCTGAACAGCCACTTGATGTCCTATTGTTACACCTTCTGGAAGACCTAAACCGCCAAATTGAGTACTGACAAATACACCTGTTAATAGTGACCCCGTAATCCCACCAATACCATGTACGGGAAAAACATCTAGAGAATCATCAATTTTTAAAGTACGTTTAACATACTGAGTCGCATAAAAACAAATAAAACCGGCCGTTACGCCAATAGCTAAAGCACCGATAGGTCCTACAAATCCGGATGCAGGCGTAATAGTGCCTAAGCCTGCAACCATACCTGTCACAATACCTAAAACACTAGGCTTACCAAAACGTTGCCACTCAATAAACATCCAAGTAAACGCACCCGCTGCTGCTGCAATATGAGTAACCAACATAGCCATACCCGCTCTACCGTCAGCAGTTAAGGCACTACCCGCATTAAAGCCAAACCAGCCTACCCATAACATACCTGCACCTGTAACTACCATCGTCATGTTATGTGGAGGCATAGCAGTAGAAGGAAAACCTTTACGCTTACCTAACACTAAAGCAGCAACCAAAGCAGCAACGCCCGCATTAACATGAATTACGATGCCACCCGCAAAGTCCATAACGCCTAGATCAGCTAACCAGCCACTACCCCAGATCCAATGACACACGGGCATATAAACGATAATTAACCACAAACCGCTAAACCATAACATCGCTGAAAACTTCATACGCTCTGCAAAAGCACCCACAATCAATGCTGGAGTGATAATAGCAAATGTCATTTGAAACATAAAATACACTGTTTCAGGGATATCTCCTGTCAATGCCGTTGTCGTAATTTCTGGTAAAAATACTTTTGAAGCACCACCAATAAATTTTTGTAACTCACCGCCGTTAGTAAAGATAAAACTATAGACCCCAGCTAACCAAAGGATAGATACTAGACAAGTGATAGCAAAACATTGCATCAATACAGACAAGACATTCTTACTTCTAACTAAACCGCCGTAGAATAATGATAAGCCAGGAATAGTCATAAATAATACTAGGCCTGTAGAAGTTAATATCCAGGCGGTATTTGCTTGGTTCAAGCCCTCTGCCATTGCCAATTCGGGTAACAAAAGCAGTGCTAAAATTAATATCTTAAGTTTAGAAATAGCCCACATTTAAATAGCATCCTCTCCAGTTTCACCTGTTCTAATACGGATCACTTGCTCTAAATTAGACACAAAAATCTTACCATCACCGATTTTTCCGGTATTAGCGGCTTTAACAATAGTACTCACAGCTTTGTCTAACATATCATCCGCCACTGCAATTTCTAACTTAACTTTAGGCAAAAAGTCTACAACATATTCTGCGCCTCTATAAAGTTCGGTATGACCTTTTTGACGACCGAATCCTTTAACCTCAGTCGCTGTTACCCCTGCAACTCCTATGTCAGATAATGCCTCTCTCACATCATCCATTTTGAATGGCTTAATTATTGCTGTTATTAATTTCATGATAACTCCTGTTATTATTATGTAAACAACCTGCGTTGCGGTGTTGCATGATAGAGAATTATCAATCAACATACAATTATTAAGCAGAATTAGAGCCTTAAATTTATTTAAGGTAACTAGACAAATCATTATTT
The DNA here is from genome assembly GCA_947454605.1 of Methylococcaceae bacterium. GTDB lineage: Bacteria > Pseudomonadota > Gammaproteobacteria > Methylococcales > Methylomonadaceae > Methylobacter_C. The sequence goes on from CANGLL010000038.1 coordinate 7,101, forward strand.
AACCTTTAAAACCTAAAGAGAACCCCATGCTAAAGATATGTTTACGATGGCTACTACGCTTGTTATTCAAGGTCAAAGTGACTGGCTTAGATAATTACAAAAATGCTGGGGAACGCGTATTAATTGTGTCAAATCACTCTTCTTTTTTAGATCCTTTACTACTGGGTGTGTTTTTACCTGACGATATTACTTTTGCCATCAATACTCATATTTCTCAACGTTGGTGGTTAAAACCCTTTTTAGGATTATCCAAAGTTTTTCCAATGGATCCAACCCATCCTTTATCTTTAAAGGATTTAATCCATCATTTAGAAAACGATACGCGGACGGTCATCTTTCCAGAAGGACGCATTTCTGTCACCGGAGCGTTAATGAAAGTTTACGATGGAACAGGTATGGTAGCTGACAAAACCCAAGCGACCATATTACCCATACGTATTTCTGGGGCTCAGTACACGCACTTCTCCAAACTTCAAGACATTGTGCGCTTACGTTTATTTCCTAAAATCACCCTACATATATCCGCTCCCACAAAAATCTCTGTCCCAGTTGAAATTAAAGGTAAAGAACGCCGAGCATACTGTGGTCAACTCTTAGCGGATATTATGGCTAACATGATGTTTGATACGAGCCACTACAAACAGGCTATTTTTTCAAGCCTACTAGAAGCACGTATCATTCATGGTGGCAAACACATTATTGCTGAAGATTTAGATCGTTCAACACTCAATTATGATAACTTAATCACTCGGTTGATTATCCTAGGCAATGCCCTAAAGAAAATAACGGCTTTAGGTGAAAATGTTGGCGTGTTTTTACCCAATTCTTCTAAAACATTAATCACCATACTCGGTTTACAATTACATCATCGAGTACCCGCCATGCTTAACTACTCGACTGGTGCTTCAAATATAATTTCTGCCTGTCATACTGCCCAAGTTAAAACTGTATTAACTTCCCACCGTTTTATAGAACTGGGAAATTTACAAGCAGAAGCAGAACAACTTAGCCAGCATTGCCAATTAATTTATCTTGAAGATTTAGCGCCCCAAATATCACGCATCAATAAGCTTTTTGGCTTCATTAAAAGCAAAACCACAGCACTTTGGTATAACCCCAAACGTTTTGATGCAGACACTCCCGCTGTCATTTTATTTACTTCGGGATCAGAAGGTACGCCAAAAGGCGTAGTACTTTCTCATGCCAATATTCTTGGCAATCTAAAACAGTTAGAAGCGTGTATTAGTTTTAATGCGAGAGATGTCGTACTTAATTTTCTACCCATGTTCCATTCTTTTGGATTTACAGTGGGTACCATACTCCCCACTATTAGTGGCATGAGAACCTTTTATTACCCATCGCCTTTACACTTTAGCGTGATTCCTGAAATCGCTTACGAGATTCATGCCACTATCATGTTTGGCACGAATACATTTTTTGCCGCCTATGCTAAAAAGGCCCATGCCTATGACTTTTACAATTTACGCTATGTAGTCGCAGGTGCCGAAAAACTCCAAGACAATACACGACAAATATGGGCCGATAAATTTGGTATTCGGATTCTAGAAGGCTATGGCGCTACAGAAACGTCACCGATCACCTCAGTTAATACCCCTCTTTATCATAAATCTGGAACGGTGGGTCGTTTTATGCCTAGCATGAATTACAAATTAGAGCCCATAGAAGGAATTCATGACGGAGGCCAATTACATGTTAGTGGCCCCAACATCATGATGGGGTATCTCTTAGCCGACAATCCAGGGCAGTTAGTGCCTCCCGCATCAATCTATGGTAAAGGTTGGCATGATACTGGTGATATTGTTTATGTGGATCACGAGGGATTTATTAGTATCAAGGGACGCAGCAAACGCTTCGCTAAAATTGGCGGAGAAATGATTTCTTTAGTTGCAGTAGAGCAATTAGCGATTAACACTTGGCCTAATGCGCAACATGCCGCCGTTAGCATCCCGGATGCAAAAAAAGGTGAACAGATAATATTATTAACAACCCAACAAGGTGCTACCATTACCGATATATTAGTTTCATCACCCAGTGTCGCCAATATTAGCTTACCTAAGAAAGTTCTAATCGTAGAATCAATACCGGTATTAATGACTGGCAAAGTCAATTATCCGGCCGTCATTGAATTAGCACAAACGGTCTAAATCGCCTTGCTAAGGCACCCATTATAATGCGGGTTATTAACTTTCATTGCTGACCATGATTAATTCGCATAGAATTGAACGGCTTTACAAAAATTAATATTTTGATTGATTGACCCTAACAATAGGAATAAGAAAATGTCTGAAGCAACAAAAATTGGACTCGCTATCCTAGCCGTTTTTGCGGCTGGTTTTATTATGGTCGGCTTGAGTAAAGAAGAACCTTCTACTGCTCAAAAAGAAGCGGCAGCAGGCATAAGAAACTACGTCGCTATACAAACGATGGCAAATGAAAAATGTCCTGTATTAATAAAAAAAGAAACAGGTGAACAAGTATTTTTCCCATCAGAAACAAAAACAGATAGAGACACCTACATCACCTTAATTTGGCTAGGTGAAAATGCAGAAAAAGGTGGCTTTAAAAAAGCATCTTGTACTTTACAAGCCTCTTTAGGTGGTATATCTGAATTAATTATTGATGATAAAATGGTTATCCAAAAGAAGTTTTAGGACTTTACTAAAGTCATCGATATTGCATTACAACAACACACAAAGACAAAAATAATAAATTTTTATGACAAGAAAAACAGTTAAGGGTGTTTTAAAAACCTGGAAAGAAGATCGTGGTTTTGGATTTATAAAACAAGATGACGGCAACAAAGATCTTTTTATGCATATCTCTGCATTAGACAGCAGCAGCAGAAGACCCGTTACTGGCGATATTATCTATTACCAAATCACTAGAGACCATCGTGGTAAGTACAAAGCCATTAATGCTCAAATTGAAGGTGTTGCATTAAAGAAAAGCACTGCAAACAATACCGAGAAAAATGAGAGTGGTAAAAAATTATTAATTGGCTTACCTCTCATTATCATTATTATTGCTGCTGCTGTTATTTGGTATATAAACACTCAACAATCTTAATAATCACTCACACTAACCCCTTGTTATAAAACAAGGGGTTATCCATAGACCACATTACTCTTTCGCTAAAGCCTCACGCGCATTAACTAACAAATCAGCCTGATCTTTACCTAACTTTGGAAAATTAAGATCTAAACTCTTTAAAGTTGACGTTATAGTTTCAGCAACCAAAGCCCGTGTTACCCATTTATTATCAGCAGGCACAATAAACCAAGGCGCCCACTCTTTACTGGTCGCACTTATGGCATCTTCATAAGCGGACATATAATCTTGCCAACACGCTCTTTCTGATAAATCTGCAGCAGAAAACTTCCAGTTCTTTTCGAGTTTATCAATACGATCTAGAAAGCGTTTTTTTTGTTCATGCTTAGAAAGATTTAAAAAGAACTTTAAGATGACCGTACCATTTCGGTATAAATGTTGTTCAAAGGCATTGATATCTTCGTAACGATTTTGCCAAAAAGTCTTATTTCGCTTACCGTCTGGTAGGTTTTTCAATAACTCAGGATGCACTTTAACAACCAACACATCTTCATAATAAGAACGGTTAAAAATTCCAATATGTCCCCGTTCTGGCAAACATTTCGCATAGCGCCATAAAAAGTTATGCTCTACATCTTCTAAAGAAGGCTTCTTAAAACTGTAAACTTGACACCCTTGTGGATTAACACCAGACATCACATGTTTAATGGTACCGTCTTTACCCGCGGCATCCATGGCCTGAAAGACTATCAGCAAAGAATAACGATCATCTGCATAAAGTAATTGCTGAGCCTTAGTTAAATCCGTTAAGTTCTGTTGCAAGAGCAGATTAACTTTTTCTTTTAAGGTATCAGAACCATAAGCTTCAAATTTCTTTAGCTTATCCCATTCCGTATTAAAATCTTTGAGATGTATTTTCTTACCGGGTTTTACCCGTAAGTAATCCACATCTTTTTGTTTTATCATCCGCCCTCCCAAAATTTAATGGACATAATATCCTAGCCTGTATTTTCTAAACGGGTATTTAACTGCAAGACCAGCAAATTATTTGGCATAATCCGTAAATATACCCCATCGGATTATTATCTTTAAAACATGAATAAATCAAACCGACTAGAGATTTTCAATCGTTTAGCTTTAGCTATTCCAGAGCCCACAACAGAATTAAACTACAGTACTGCCTTTGAATTATTAATTGCGGTTGTTTTATCCGCGCAAGCGACAGATAAAGGTGTTAACAAGGCTATCGGCCCCTTATTTGCGGTTGCTAACACCCCAGAAGCCATTTTAAATTTAGGCTTACCTACCCTTAAAGACTATGTCAAAACCATTGGTTTATTTAATACCAAAAGCGCCAACATCATTAAGCTTTGTCAACAACTCATAGCCGATCATAATGGCGAAGTGCCTCAAACACGAGAAGCACTAGAAGCATTACCAGGCGTGGGTAGAAAAACGGCCAACGTCATTCTAAATACGGCTTTCGGCCAGCCCACTATAGCGGTTGATACCCACATCTTTAGAGTCTCTAATCGAACTGGCTTAGCCCCTGGGAAAAATGTCTTAGAAGTGGAAAAGAATCTCATTAAATGGGTACCCACACGCTATAAAAAGGACGCCCACCATTTACTAATTCTGCATGGCAGATATACTTGTATCGCTAGAAAACCAAAATGCCAACAATGCATTATTAAAGACTTGTGTCATTCAGGTGTTCAAATTAATACCTTGCTTTAATAAAGTTTTTTCTTTATTTACGAGTCTTTAGGTATGATAGTCACATTCGATAATCACCATCCATCGAATATTTATAATAATACTAGGGAGTCAACATGAAAAAAATCAACAAAACACCTTTAGCAACAGCGATGGGTGCGGCTTTAATTTCAACTGTCTCTGCTACTGCGGTTTATGCAGATACAAACCCATTTGGCATGACTGAACTTTCAACCGGTTATATGCAAGTTGCTGCAGCAGAAATGAAGTGTGGTGCAGCAATGGACATGAACAACAAAACACCTGAAGGCGCATGTGCAGGTGCACAACACCCCACTACGGCGGCTAAACCCGCTGCAACTGAAGCTTCATGTGGCGCCATGATGAAAGATGGCAAAATGAAGCCCGGTATGGAAATGGCTTGTGGCGCTATGATGAAAGGTAAAGAAGGCGCTTGTGGTCAAATGAAACCAGGCGAAAAAGCAAAAGAAGGCGGTTGTGGCGCTGCTAAATAATATTGAATTATCTTAATTCAATAAACTCGGAGGGTATTTAGATACCCTCCCATCATCTTATCAATATCAATAGGTGTTCTTATGGACACAACACTCGGTTTAGTAAAAGGTACAGGCTTGGGGCTCAGAAGATCCTTGGTCGATCAAATACTAGAATCCCCTCAACCTGACATCAACTTTTTCGAGATTGCCCCTGAAAACTGGATAACCATGGGCGGTAAATTCGGTAAGGGTTTTAGAGCGATAACTGAACAACATGACTTTGTGTGTCATGGCTTATCCTTATCTATAGGCAGCACAGACTCTTTAGATGAAAAATTTATTCGTGAAGTTAAAACCTTCATGAAAGAACATCACATAAAATTTTACAGCGAACATCTTAGCTATTGTAGTAAAAATGGTCATTTATACGATTTAATGCCCATTCCTTTTACTTCTGAAGCTATCATGCACGCTGCTAACCGCATTAAACGCGTCCAAGAGATAATTGAACAAAAAATTGCCATAGAGAATATCTCTTACTATGCCGCACCCGGGCAAGAAATGTCAGAGATAGACTTTTTTAATGCCGTTGTTCAAGAAGCAGATTGTGATATTTTGCTAGATATTAATAATATCTACGTCAACAGTGTTAACCATCAATATGATGCCGAAACCTTTTTAAAAGCCATACCGGCCGAACGCATTGCCTATGCTCATATCGCAGGTCATCATGTAGAAGCCGATGACTTTTTAGTCGATACGCACGGCGCTGATATTGTAGATCCTGTTTGGAAACTGCTCGGCAAAGCTTACGAACTGTATGGTGTTTTCCCAACTTTATTAGAGCGAGATTTTAATCTGCCCGCCTTATCCGACTTAATAAAAGAAGTCCAAACTATTAAATCCATCCAACACGCTTGGCAGTCTGAACATGAAAAACGCACGGCTTAATTTAGCTGAAACGGCTATTGACTTTAGAGCCAAACAAGAAGAATTTGCTGCCTATATAAGAGATCCTGAGAACAACCCCGCACCGGCCGATGTTAAAGAAGACCGGATGAAGATGTATCGACAATTATTTTTCAATAATGTAGATGGCTTTTTAGCGGGTAACTTTCCTGTTCTACGGAAGTTGCTTGACGATACTGCTTGGCGATCGCTCGTACAAGATTTTTTCTCAACACATCAATGTGAAACCCCTCACTTCTCCGAAATTCCAGAAGAGTTTTTGTATTATTTAGAACACGAGAGAGATAAATCAAACGATCTTCCGTTTATATTAGAACTTGCGCATTATGAATGGGTAGAAATGGCTTTAGCCATTGCAAAAGATGAGCCGCCTAAAACCACTATCGATATTGATAATCTCCTTAACGCAAAGATTAAGCTGTCTAATTTAGCCTGGCCTTTGGCTTATCAATATCCTGTAAACAAAATATCACCGGAGTTTATCCCCTTAACCCCCCCAGAACAAGCGACCTTTCTGATTGTGTATCGTAATCACGAGGATGAGGTTAATTTTCTGGAAATAACCCCCATGACCTATCGTTTATTGGAGATCATTCAAACTGAAGGTGACGCCTTAACCCAAGCCTGTTTAGAGATAATAGCCACAGAGTCTAAGCACCCAAATCCGGCCGTTATTATTAACGGCGGTTTACAGATCTTAAACGACTTGTGCCAAAAAGAAATTATTGGTTTAGCAGGCTAAAAGAAGAAATAACTAAAGTATAGGCTTGTATTGGGCAAGCCTATTACTTGCCCAATAATCACACACCTTACGCCTTAAAAGAAGCGACTAAAAAAGCCTTCTTCTTTCTTAACAGCGGGTGGTGCATAAGATTTAAAACCCTTATCAATCGGCTGTTGTTGCGCGCAATGATAAGCCGCACTGTTGAACTTAATTTGCAATGAACGAGGGTTCTCATGTTCAGAAAGGAACTTCTCAACCTCTTCATCCGTTAAGTCTTTCAGCATATAAGTGGTTACGCATTCACAAGACTTAGTAAATCTAACGGTATCTTCTTCTATATTAACCGAATTTTTTAATTCTCTCGCCACACATTGAGCGGCAAACACATCATGAAACTTATGTTTCTCAGTCGGAGTCACCGGCTCATCTTTAGAATGATCAAAAGGATTAAAGACCGTATGCACAGGGGCTTTTGTCATCTCTTTTTCTTTATCAGAATCAGAACAAGCGACTAAAGTTAAAGCAATAATTAAACTAGTTGAAGCAGCAAAAATTAAACTTTTCTTAGATTTATATGTTTTCATAAGTCCTGTTGCCTAGGATAAAAGCCCAATTAAATGGGGTACTCTGATTAAAATCCCAGTAACTTTATCATTTAATGGCCTGTTGTTCTAGTAGTGTACAAAGCTAAAATTTTATAATAATACCCAGCTAGCGCTTAAGAAAACATGATCGGCCCATTTATGCGATACTACGCAACTTTTAAATCATCTAAACGGTACTCAAAGCCTTTATTTAGGAGTAATAAATGACAGCACTGGTTGGCATCATTATGGGATCGACCTCTGATTGGGAAACAATGTGTTTTGCCGCTGAAACATTAGAGCGTCTTGGCATCCCTCATCAAGTAGAAGTCGTGTCGGCACATAGAACGCCTGACAAACTTTTCCAATATGCAGAAACTGCTGAAGCTAAGGGCCTAGAAGTTATTATTGCAGGCGCAGGAGGCGCAGCGCATTTACCGGGCATGACGGCTGCCAAAACAGCCTTACCTGTATTAGGTGTACCTGTTCAATCTAAAACCCTTAATGGCATGGACTCTTTATTATCGATAGTACAAATGCCAGCCGGTATTCCCGTAGGCACATTAGCCATTGGTAAAGCAGGCGCCATTAATGCCGCACTATTAGCAGCGGCCATTATCAGTAATAAACATCATCAATACCGTGCCGCTCTTGATGCTTTTAGAAGTGAACAAACCGAAACAGTCCTAGCAAACTCTGACCCTAGAGAGGTATCTTTATGAAAATAGGTATTTTAGGGGCCGGTCAACTGGCCAGAATGATTGCCTTAGCAGGCTACCCATTAGGCTTAGAATTTATTTTTCTTGATCCCTCTGCAGATGC
>CANGLL010000039.1 GCA_947454605.1 Methylococcaceae bacterium
ATCAAACCGCCGTTCTTTGATGATTTCCCATTTATGAAACCCGCTTTGGCACAATGTCTTGCCCTTAAAACGATCAGAGACAGAAGGTCGCTTAAATTGAAATATATCACCCATTAATAAAACTCAAAAACTTTCATTATTTGTTCTAACTCTGCTCATGGTGTCAAATAATAGTCAGACAGGCATTTAAGCAAAGAACTCTGGAAACCTCAAGGACCATTTTACAATAGATTAATCATCCTCACTCAATTACAAACTTTAAAAATATGCTGTGCGACAATAAAGCCGAAAATTTATTGACTTACCAAATTTATCAATATAATATTGTCAATCACTTTTCATGATTCATTTACATTATAATGATTCTTGATAAGTGAAATATGAGGGGGAGAACAGCGATCAGTCCTACTGAATAATAACAAAAAATAATCGCGCTAAATTGAAACTGCATTTAAGATTGTGCAGTCGATGTGTGTCTTCTGAAGCACGCCGAAGCCTACTTTACGTAGGCTTTTTTATGCCCTAAAACTTCTGAAGCGCTTTTAACGCTCCAGAAGCCAATTACCTTGATCTTATTAAAGTATTAACAACAATAAAATAAAACCCAAAACAGCGTAAACCATTCTAGGAAACTTATTTTCATAACCTTTAATAACCCAAGCATCTGTTACTTTTAACCAATTTAATAGACACTCCAAAGTTTGAGCCCCTTTATTATCTTCCGACATAATACCTCCTCATTATTTATTGTTTTATTTTTATATAAATTCATTGAAAGTAAATGAACTATTGGCACAAGAAATCGGTGATACTTCTAGACCAATAACCGCAGTTTAATGAAATTTTGCCTAAGTACAAGAAATATTAAATAATCCATCAACATAAAATCGGCTCTGCACAAACAATGAACCCTGCTCAAATAAAATGTCTTCTTGTCTTTAGTCTCTTTGCAATAATCGGTTTTGGGCCAATATCGCCCGGTTGCTTAATTGGTCTGTACGTAGTAACTAAGCGACCTCGCTGGTTTTTAGACCTTGCTAATAACTTATACAGAGACAAACCCTCTTCTTATTTAAACACAGAAGATCAAGCTAAAAAAATACGCAAAAAATGTTTCTTTTTCCTACTCACTTTATTCATTATTGATATCGCACCTGTCCCAGTAACTCCAGTTATTGCTTTTATCATTATATTAATTAGACCACACTGGCTTTACCGCACTATAAAAGCGGTTTACAGCTACTGACCACTACGTTAAGGTATAGATGCTAGGTTAGCTATAACCCAAGATTCAGCTTAATTTGATTCTTGCCATATTCAAGTTATATTGTTTTATGTAAAAACATTAAGAGCTTTTATTATAAAAAAGCCATGATCGTAATAGAGGAATTACTATGCAAGCATTTAACAGCTTATTTAAACAAAAACTGACCATCCTATCTTTTGGGATATTATTCTCGACAAGCCAAGTGATGGCGGCAACAGACCTAACTGCACAAGAAAATTTTGCTAAAGCGCGTGTAAAGAGCTTAGAAAAAAATATGGATCATTCAAAGCACTTTGAGCCTATTGATAAAAGCTTAGACTTTCATGGGGTTTTTTATGGCTACTTACCTTGCAATGATTGCAATGGCATTAAATCAACACTATCACTCAAACAAAAAAATAATTATCTATTAGTCACGCAACCTGCTAAAGAATCGTCAAAGGAGACTTATGAAAAGGGTAAATATGAATGGAATGAAGACACTCGTACAGTAGTTCTAATCGCTAAAGACACGAGTAATAAACGCCAGTACCAAATTAAAGACGAAGGAACCCTCATTTTACTTAACAGTGACGGATCAAGCATGTCTAAAAAATCTGACGATTACACGCTTATTCGAAGTGATAGCGCTAAAACACGTGAAGTACACATACACTAAGTTAATCATTACAAAAAGCCGTGTAAAAAATATTTTTCACGGCTTTTTAATGAACATTGAGTTAAGTATAGTGCTTAAAAGAATAAAGTAGTATTAATAAACGTCTCTTACGTAACGTTTATCTTTTTTAAGTTGGTTGACGTAATCAATGGCTTTCTGGTCTGATAAATGACCCTGCTGAGCAATAACCGTATGTAAAGCTTGATCAACATCTTTAGCCATACGATAGGCATCACCACAAACAAAGAAGTATCCGCCCTGCTCTAACCACTGGAATAACTCTGCGCCTTGCTCGATCATTCTATCTTGTACGTAAATCTTGGCTTCTTGGTCTCGCGAAAAGGCCAAATCTAAACGACTTAATAAACCAGAAGCTTGGTAAGCCTCTAACTCATTACGATAGATATAATCTGTTGCCGCGTTTCTATCACCAAAAAACAACCAATTCTTACCAGTGGCCTTACGAAAATCTCTTTCTTGTAAAAAAGCTCTAAACGGAGCAATACCGGTACCAGGTCCTACCATGATCATTGGCAAAGAATTATTTTCTGGCACTCTAAATACTTTGTTGGGAGTAAAAAAAGTTTTGACTGGGGTTTCTGCTTCCACTAAATCCGCTAAGAATGTTGAACACACACCTTTATGATTACGACCAAAACCATCATATCTAACGCTCGCAACAGTTAAATGAACAGTTTCCGGATGCTGTTTGCCACTCGATGATATGGAGTACGCTCTATGCTGTAACGGCTTTAATAAATTCACAAATTCAGCAGAAGTGAATTCAGCAGTAGGATTCTGTAATAATAAATCTAAGGTATCACGACCCCATAAATAATCGGATAATTTTTCTTTATCACCGCCCGCTATAAAACCGTTTAATTCTTGATTGCCTGAGCGCGTAGCCAATTCTTCAATAAACTCTTTGCTCGGTGTTTTAATTTCAAATTGATTTTGCAGGGCATCCGCTAATAAGACTAACTCACCACTAACGGTGACTTCCTCATGACCACTACAATTTAAAGCTTTAATAAGATCAGCTACTAAATCTGGGCAATTAGTAGGTACCACGCATAAAGCATCACCCGCCTCATAGCTTAAACCAGACCCTGCAATAGAAATCTCATAATGACGTGTTTCTTTTGAAGATGAAGCATCTGTTAACAAACGATTAACTAATAACTTGGCTGGGAATGGATTTTTACGATGGTATTCAGGCTTGTTACTTGCCCCTGCATTAGCATCAACATTAGACACACCAGACCCACCTGCTATTAATGGGATAACTGAGCTAATCCACGCTTGTGCAGGTTCCTCATAATCCACATCACAATTTACGCGATCATAAAGTCGAGTAGCACCCAATTCAGCTAATTTATTATCCCAATCAATACCTGCTTGGCAAAACAAATCATAACTGGTATCTCCTAAAGCCAATACTGAATATTTAACAGATGCTAAACTCGGCATACCTTCTGCTCCAACACTATCCCATAGCATTTGAGCGTTGTCAGGCATTTCACCTTCGCCATAGGTACTTGTCACAATTAACAAATATTCAAAGCCCGCTAATGCACTCGCATCAACTTCATCCATGCTTTTTACAGAAGGCGTTAAACCATAAGTTTTTGCTATAGCTCCAGCATCAATCGCGACAGATTCTGCACTTCCCGTTTGACTTCCATATAGGATCGTAACGACTCGACTATCTGCTGATGAAGACGCACCTGCACTTTGACTCATATGAGCCTGCATACCTGAGAAAAAACCATTTAACCAAGCGCGTTGGCCTTCATTGTATGGAGCATCAATAGGGAGATTAGATATTTTCATTCAAATTTCTATCAATTAAATATTATTTAGGGCTTAGCATGTTGATGGGCAATCTTTCGCCATCCAGAGCTACATTAATCTTTTATCTATATTAAGACCAGACTTATAGAGTAGTTCTGGTCTTAATGAGTTGTTATAAAAACCAGTTTTTAGGCAATTTCTTCGTTAGCCATATTTTGAACTATTGATAAACCTAACAAACCCGCTAAATATTCTTGTACACAAGGAATATTTTCTAAAGCAAGCTTATTAATATTGTTTTGTTCAATAATCCAAGCAGTAGAGCCAATAGAGTTAATGCTTTGAACTGAGCGATTAATCAACGCCGTTTTATAATCATTAACACGTTTATTGGCCAATAAAGCCGCTAATTGCTCATCGGTATAATTGCTATAAGCTTCACGAGTACTTTTAACCAGCGCATCTTGAATCTTACGAGGTCTTTCTAATATTAGCTTACGTGCCGCACGCTCTTGATCAACTTCTGTTCTTTGATCATCTGGTAAATGCTTTAATAAATCTTTAGCGGTTTGTTGTGCCTTATCAAAGACAGCGAAACTATTAATCAATTTAAACATTAAAGATTTATTGGCAGAACCATAACTAGGAACAGCTCCTCCAAATAAAGGCTGTCCACTTTGATAAGCTTTTTTAACTTGCTCAATTTGTTGCTGTGCTAAAGCAATCGCTAACTCTTCAATCATTTCTTTGCGATCTAAAGATTGTTGCAAGAACTGCAAGGTTTGGGTTTTATATAACCATAATGGCAATGCAAATTTAAAATATTGTCGAGTGTTTTGCCAATCATACAATATTGCCTTTGCTTTACTAGAGTTTGCATATTCTGCATGCTGCTCAAGCATAGCAATAATAAACTGCTCATGCGCTTTTGAAGTCTCAGTTTCTTCAGTCAAACTATGTAATTCTACCGATGATTTATCGTAGAGTTTTTCTAACAAATTATCTGGATCATATTGGTAAGCGTTACCGCCTGACATGCCATTGCAAAAACCCTTACCAAAGCCACCGATATTTAATACAGCCCCATTAGTCATATATTCGCAAGCAAAATCACCCACGCCTTCAACGACCGCCATGGCCCCAGAGTTTCTCACAGCAAAACGATCACCTGCTTCGCCATTAATATAGAACCTACCGCCGGTTGCACCAAATAAAGCAAAATTGCCAATCAAAACATTATTCCCAGGCGTTTTAATACCACCACCTGGAGATTCAACGACTAAAGTACCGCCACAAGCTGATTTACCTACACCATCATTACAAGTACCTAAATGCTCCATACGCATACCATCATTTAAGAAAGCCGCGTAACTTTGACCAGCAGAACCATGAGTACGAATCACAACACTATCAGGTGCTAAATAACGACGCCCTTGAGAATGAGTATAGATAATTTTTGAATTTGCAACTTGCTCATCTGTGAGTTCATAAGCCAAAAATCTTTCAATATCAATAGCTAATTGACCACCCACTGTCTTATTACAATTATTAAGTTTATAGGCATCGCCCTCAATAACTAATTGGCTTGTGTCTGCTTTTTTTATAAACGTTTTTACACTTTCAAGAACTTTGTCATCAACTTTAAAGCTCGCTTCCAAATAAACTGGTTTTGGAACAATAACCTCGTCCACATTAGCTAACATCTTTGTCAAATCAATTCGACCTATCATCGAAGGATGATTAATTAAATGTAACAAATCGGTTTTACCACGAATTTCTTGTAAACTTTGATAACCCAGCACAGAAAGAATCTCTCTAACTTCATGAGCTAAGTTCATAAAATACTGCGCTAACACACGCGAATCGCCTTTAAACTCTTCGTGCTCTGTCGTTAAACCTGCTGGACATTTGATATTGCAATTCTTTGCCATTACGCAACGCAACATCATTAAAACTGAAGTACCAAACTCAAATGAATCAGCACCTAGAATCGCAGATTTGACCACATCAATACCACTTTGATGTGCACCACTGACTCGCAAAATAACTTTATCTCGCAAACCATTTAACGCTAATGCCTGATGCACTTCAGCGATACCAATTTCCGGTGAACGACCACTATTCTTCAAACTCGTTACCGCAGCCGCACCCGTACCACCGGTGTTACCCGCTACGTTAATCACATCTGCCCCAGCTTTTGCTACACCTACAGCAATAGTACCAATACCTTCAGAGGACACTAACTTAACGCCCACTTTAACCCGCGCCGCTTTAGCATCATGAATTAACTGACCTAAGTCTTCGATAGAATAAGTATCGTGATGCGGCGGAGGACTTACTAACTCAACACGAGGTGTACCGCCACGAAGTGATGCGATTTCCACAGAAACTTTAGCCGCTGGCAACTGTCCGCCCTCACCTGGCTTAGCCCCTTGAGCGATCTTAATCTCAATTTCTTTGATATTGGGGTCTGCTAAATAACCCGCCCAAACACCGAAACGACCCGAAGCAAATTGTTTGATATTACAAGAACGTAATGTATTAAAACGGCTGGAGTGCTCACCCCCTTCACCCGAGTTACTTAAGGCGCCCACAATGTTGATACCTTCAGCTACAGCCTCATGTGCTTCTGCTAACAATGCACCATGACTCATAGCGCCCGAAGCTAAAGTAGCTGTTATTTGATGCGCAGGTTGTACAGTCTTTAAGGGTATGGCTTTACGCGCAGTTATTAGACTGCCCAAATAATTAGCCAACAAACTATCAGCATCTGCCACTTTTAAATTAAGTGCAGCTCCCAGAACGGTTACTGTGAAATCAGTATCAGCAAAACGAGTTTTAAAATGAGCCGCCAACTGTTCTAAACGCTTTGCTGAAGAATCAGCTGTAAATGCAATGGTATAAGCCGCTTTAGTGACTTGCGTAACACTAATACCTCTTACCAAATAATTGATATTACCTTGTAGGTTTTGTTTACCCAATATTTTATCGAATTCTGCAGTAGTACTCGCATGACTAATGTCTGCCGGGAAATCCATAATATCCCGCAGTGTAGCGGGTCTTGAATCTCTCTCTATATAAAGATTCTTTGCAAAACTACGGTAGGCAGGCGTAATACCAAAATTATCAATTTGCGCCGGTGTACGTTTTTCATACCCTGTATCTAAATAAGCCGTATCACTAGCCACAGGAGACTTATCATGCGGAATATACATAATGGCCTCATCGGTCATATTGATATATTCTCTTACCGCCGTATTACCATAAGAATGGCCTGCGCCGTCTTGACGCTCTTTAAATAAGCCTAGAAAAGGAATGTCTTTTTCTTCGCTAATTGTTAATGCTTTTTGATGCCATTCAACAACACTGGCAGCAATATCCGCATAACGAACACCCCCTACGGAGGCATTAATATTTGGGAAATATTTGTTTAAACGTGGCTCATCAGTATCCAAATAGTTCGACTCAAAAAACTCACCACCGATATAACTTTCTACCGTACAAAGACCAAATTTACCCATGGTCTTCATTAATGATTTTTCTGTGCCCTTTTGGAACTTATATAAAACTTTTTGATGTTCAGCAGCGGCGTACTGACTCACAACACGATTATGCACGCTTAGGGCACAGACGGCTGAAGCACCAAAGCCTAATAATGTCGCAATATCGTGAGGACTTGCAATTTGCCCTGTTTCTGCGATGAGTGATGAATTGAATCTTAAACCTTGTTTAACCAAATGTTGATTAGCCGCAGCAATCATTAATAAAGCGGGAATAGCTGCTTTTTCTGAACTAATCTTAGTGTCACTTAAAATAACAATACCCACATTGTTTCTAGCAGCTTGCTCAACCTGTGTACAAACCTTTATTAAAGCCGCTTCTAAAGCATCTTCATTCGCCTTAGCATCTGTTAAATTTGGTTCATAGACCATATCCAACGTGATGGAACTCACACTCGTTTGTCTGCGAATTTGTTCCAAATGCGCTCTATTTAAGATAGGTGTCTCAATAACGAGTTGCTTGCTATACTCATCTGAAAAGTTAGGTTTAGCACCTAGAGCAACCCGCAAGGTCATCCCGTCACTTTCTCTAATTGAATCTAACGGGGGATTAGTCACTTGCGCAAAGCGCTGACTAAAATAGCGCGACATTCCACCCTCAGCACTAGACAATGCGTTAGGTGCTAAACCATAGCCCATTGCCGATACTTTTTCCATACCGGTCGCTAAAATGGGGTCTAACAAAAATTTAAAACTTTCCTGATTCAGTGAATAGGCGGTATGTTGTTGATCCACGGAAAGCACATGATCATTACTTATTTCTGATAAATCAACAGCCGCTAAATCCGTCAAATCAATACGGCGCCTAACCAATAATGCCTGATAATCTTGTTCACTTGCTAAACGATCTAGGACTTGTTGATTACTAAAAATCTCACCCGAGCTATGATCAAAATAAACCATACCACCCGCTTCTATACGACCACGTTTGATAACGTCTTTAGGTGGAAAATCAATTTGACCCGCTTCTGACATAACCGCCAAATATTCATGCGTTTCAACTGATCGCAAGGGACGTAAACCTAAACGATCTAAACGAGCTCCTACTCGAATACCATCACTAAATATTAAAGCCGCTGGACCATCGTTCTTTTCTTCATAAAGACTGAAGTATTCCAACATCGCGCGTACTTCAGGTGCTAGTGTTGTATCGTTTTCCCAAGCAGGAGGCATCATTGCTAACACAGCGGTAACGATATCCATATCGTCTTCATTAATGCGACGCGTTAATGTTTGATCTAAACGACCCGAATCTGATTGTCCTTTAGGAAAAATGACATGTTTATTATGTTGTCTTGCTATGGCACTTTCACTTAAGCGATTTTTCTTATCAGTATTTAACTCACCATTGTGCGCCATATATCTAAATGGCTGAGCCATCATAGTAGCCGGTGCAGTATTAGTGGAGAATCGCGTGTGAAAAAATAAGGTACTGATCTCATGATCAGTATCATATAAATCCTTAAAATAGGGGATCACTTCAAATGAGTTTAAGCGACCTTTATAAACTTGAGTACGAGAACTCATTGATAATGGATAAAAACCACCTAACTCTTCACGACTGAAGCCTTCAACTTCTATATTAAGCAATGCGGCTTGAATATGTTTTTCAAACTCTTTATGGGTCGCATTTTTTAAACTATCGGGTCTACCAAATACACACTGTTTAATTGGTAACTGAGCTTTTATTGAAGCCTCGTTAATAACAGTAACATCAACCGGAATGGTACGCCATAAGATAATAGGTAAATTAAATTCTTTAAAATGTCGTTCAATTAACTCATTCGCCGCAGAATCATAGTGATCATGATCTTCAGGAAAAAAGAAATTTGCCACACCAAACTGGCCTAATTCAAGCGAATCATTTCCAGTAATTTTACGAAAGAAATTAAGCGATAAATCGATATTAACACCAGCGCCATCGCCTATACCTTCGGCACTCATTCCGCCACGATGGGGAATAGTACATAAAGCTTCATGAGATTTTACAAGTAGATCGTGAGTTTGTTTACTTTGTTTGTGGGTTATAAAACCTACACCGCAGCTGTCCTGCGATAAATCAGCGTTGTAAAGCATTGCGTTGTTAATACCTGATCGGGAATCTTTAGTCATTATCCAGCCCGTAATCTCGTTTCGTGTTGTATGCAGAGTTTAATATTACTTATATCAAAGGTAATCAGAAGGATATGAACTCAATTTCTGCATCTAGTGATAAAAATGCTTTAAAAATTCCTTTAATACGCTTCAATCTTAGCACGGTCGTATTAATTTGTCATATAAGGCCTGCTAAAATCTTCGAATTAAATCGCCGTTTTCTGCATCCTAGATGAGATTATTAATTAGAATTCACCCAAAATCACAAGCCATTTTGTTTGTTTTTAGCCCTACCCCTTAAAAGCACAAAAAACACCTATAAAGAATCCATAATCGTTTTAATATCGAGACAATTTAGAGTTAATTTTTTATCCTTTATTAAACTATGGTATCTTTTTAAAGATAAACACTTAATTTTATGGTTATTCAAATATGAAAGAAAACTTTGATGTGGTAATAGTGGGTGGTGGAATGGTAGGTGCTGCTGTAGCTTGTAGCTTAGGAGACAGCGCATTATCGGTAGCCATTATAGAAAGCGCATTACCCGAAGCCTTTGAACCGACTCAACCACATGATTTAAGAGTTTCTGCCTTGAGCATCGCTTCTAAAAACATTCTTGAAACTGTGGGCGCTTGGACTGGCATTGAAAACAGAAGACTGTGTCCCTTTCGTAGAATGCGCGTATGGGAAACAGCCGGCGATACAGAATTTAACAGCGATGCTATAGAACACCCCGCTCTTGGCTATATTGTTGAAAACCGCATCACCCAACTCGCTTTAATTGAACGCATTAAAGCCTTTAACAATATTCAATTAATTAGCCCCGCCAACATCAAAAAAATACGTTACACCCTGGGCCAAGACAGTGAAGTTGAATTAGAAGACCAACGCATTTTAACTGCAAAAGTGTTAGTAGCTGCGGATGGCGGCCAATCCAAAGTAAGGCAATCTGTCGGTATAGGTGTTACCAGCTGGGATTACAAACAACATGCGTTAGTCATTTATATCTCTACTGCTTACGAACAACAAGATATCACTTGGCAACGTTTTGTACCTAGTGGCCCACAGGCATTCCTGCCCTTATCAGGAAAATTCGGCTCAATCGTTTGGTATAACACACCTGATGAAGTAACTCGCTTAAAAAGCCTACCTTATGATGCATTAAAAACAGAGCTAACAAAGGCCTTCCCTGACTGTTTAGGTCAAGTAGAAGAAGTTTTGGGGGTCGCCAGCTTTCCATTAAAGAGACAACATGCACAGAGCTATGCCAAACCCGGCGTTGTTTTAGTGGGCGATGCTGCTCATATGATTAACCCTCTTGCAGGACAAGGCGTTAACATTGGATTATTAGATGCCGCCGCTTTAGGCGAAGTGTTAATAGAGGCGTCAAAAAGAGGTGACGATATAAGTGATATCTCTGTTTTAAAACGTTATGAAAAATTAAGACGAAATGAAAACTTAAAGATGATGACCGTCATGGATGTCTTTTATCAAGTATTTAGCAATGATGTATTCCCGTTAAAGTTTATCCGCAACCTAGGATTGGGATTAGCTGAACGTGTTTTACCCGCTAAAAACAAAGTGATGCGAGCCGCCATGGGGTTAGAAGGGAATCTACCTAAATTGGCTCGTGGCGAAAAGATTATCTAAACACGCTTACTTTTGTAATGGCTGATTTTTTAAGGTTAATCTAACAAAATTAGCAGAAGACTCACATTGAACCGCTGTTTTTTGTACCTTTCGTTTTAAAAAGAAACTCGCACCAGCGCCATCTGTTTCTTTAGACACATATTCATTAAGTGGAGCACACGCTTCTTGCATCGCCTGCTCAGCTTTTAAAAGAGCAGATTGATCAACTACAGCTTCACTTTCTTGTAGCTCCATAAGCTCACTCGTTACACTGTTTTGGAGGCGAAAAACGCCTTCAACATAATGCGCAAAATCACCCTTCGAACTGTTACCCACCTCATCTTTAGCTAAAAAAGACATCGAACACCCTACTAAAAAAGCTGGTAGCAATATCAATATAAAACTTGAAAGATTTATTAACCTACGAGCCATACTGGACAATTCCATCGTTTTATAACTATTTTCAAAACACTCTTCTAATTTTACTATTAACTCAGTTTAAAGATATAAAAACAATCACATTTCATAGCTTACCCGCCCCATTTTAACTAAAACCGATTATCTAAGCGCAAGACCAGAGCACCCAAATAGGGTGCTTTTGTAACGCCCTTTTTTCTATTATCAATTCTTTGTTAGGTGTATACTCAGCCGCATTTAACACTCCAAAACTTAGTAAACGCGAGATCATAATAATGACTGAAAAAACAGCGAGCAAATACCTAGTCAATCTTGAAAAGACCCTTGCCAATGACAATCCGGCATTACTAAGATCCATTAAAATCTACCATGATCTTGATCAAATTCAATACGATCTAGGACTTATTGAGGCAGATGATACAACGGCGACCAAGCAATCATGGTCTCCCATCATTAGTTTTATTGGCGGAAACTCAACCGCTAAAGCTCGTTTTATTAATAGTTATTTAGGTGACCAACAAACCACTTCTGGCATACAAGCATCCACGCATAAATTCACCGTTTTATTACAAAGTAGTCAAACTAACTTTGCCACATTACCCGGCACTGCTCTTGATGTTGATCCTCGCTACCCGTTTTACCAAATCAGTAAAAAAATGGAACAACTGCAAAAAGGGGAAGGCGATAAAGTTAATGCCCACCTTGAGCTTAAAGCCATTAATAATGAACGCTTAAAAGGCAAATTATTCATTGACTCACCCAACTTAGGCGCTATACCAGAAAGCCCCATCAACTCAATGTTAATTAAACATATCATTGAAAGCTCTGATTTAGTCTTAGTCTTTACTGATGTGTTTGGCTCATCGACACCGCTACTTGAAGAAGTTATTCAACACATTGAAACCCATCAAGACACCAATAAATTTGTATTTTTGGTTGATGAACCCATTGTGGCCATTAATCCGGCCAAAGCCAATGAAGTTATATTATCGTGGCAAAGAAAACTCGCCGACCTAAATATCACAACCGGACAATTCATTATTGCGCCTAATCATCAAAACGGCATTAACCCACAAAGCAAAGTTGATTTCTCAGAAATTGACCAACGCTTAGCTAATGTTTCACTAGACCGCACCTATCGTATCCTTAATAGCTTGGAGAAAAACATTCGAGATATTGAAGAGGTCATATTTCCTGAGGTAAGAAAAGGCATTACATTGTGGAAAGAGCGTAGCAACTTATCAAGTCTTGTATTGCTTAGTTTTATTGCTGTTTTAGCTATATTCGCTGAAATAGAAATGGGGATTTTAGATGTATTATTCGATCCCATTATTGGCCCTGTCGTGCTAGTAATACTAACAGCTATTCTAATTCCCACGCACATCCTTATCAGTAAGGTTCATGCTAAATTCATCATCAAACGATTAAACGAACGCCAAAAAGAATTACATTTGATGGAAAACTTAGCCGGACTATTTGAGCAAAACATGACCCTCATTCATACCGTTTTACCTATTCACGAATCAGTCGCTTGGAATAAAAAAATGAAAGCGCGCTTAGTATATTTAAATGAAAAAACAAAAGAATTAGTACAGTCCGTTAATGACATTTTTGGCAATTATGACGAACCTACTATTCCCCAGCCACAAACAGAAGAATCGCATACAAGCTATCTTGATTTATCTAAAATCAAATAAAAAAGGCTCTGAAAAGCAAAGAAAGCGTGTGAATTAAACATGTTTATAGCGGAAATATTAAAACAATATTTACCTTTGTGCTGGTATGAAAATCAGCCCTTGGAATTAACGAGGTCAGTCAATTTTCTTAAAAAGAATTTATTACTTTACTTCGTTATCGAATATTTCATGCAAGCCAATATGACAGATGATCCCTTCGAATCTTTTACGGAGGTGTTAGTACAAATCATATTGGCACTCATATTTATAGCGTTACTATTACGCTTAAATAAAACGTTATACGCTTTTGTGCAAGTCACGACCGCTATAGTGATTAGCGCCAATGCCATATCCATATTCGTCGTACCGGTTTTAATATGGTTAACAGTAGATGAAGGTATTTTGAGTTACTACTGTTTGGGGATCCTCTTTATATGGGAACTCACCGTTATAGGCTATATATTTAGAAAGAGTCTAGCGCTTAATACGGCAGCTAGCTTAGTCCTATCATTTCTTTATTTTATAATAACTTACCTTGGCGCTTTCGCCTTAGGACAAGTTTAATTATTTAAATGTTTTTCAATAAGATTTTGTAACTGATCTCTATTTAATTGTTGATTATCCACTTTAAGATAGGCAACTCCTTCTTCACTTCTTAGGGTAACTTCCTCTACCCCTTTGATTTTTAATATCTCACTGACAAAAGCCTCAGCCACTTCTTTTGATGTTTTATCCAAAGAGATGAGTAAATTTGCCCAATAACGGGGTGGGTTCATAGTCAATGACAACAACAACCAACTTAAGCCAGCCAACGCACAAAACATAAACACGCCCTGCGCACCAAATTGTCCATAACACCATCCACCAATACCACCACCCAAACCAGCACCTAAGAATTGACTGGTTGAATAAATCCCCATCGCGGTACCTCTTAAATCACCCGGAGCAGTCTTTGATATTAAGGAAGGCAAAGTGGCCTCTAATAAATTAAAACCGGTAAAGAACAACCAAAGAAAACCAATAATACCGATCAGATTATGACTGAACTGCATTAAGCCTATGTCTGACAAGACTAAAACTAAAATAGCCCCAATAAAGACCATTTTCATCTTACGTTTCTTTTCAGCCAAAATAACAAACGGAATCATTGCTGCCATTGAGACCACAAAAACAGGCAAATAAACCTTCCAATGTTCCGCCGGCAAAAGACCTGCATCACGCATTAACAAAGGCAAGACAACAAAACTAGCGGTTAAGGTCGCATGTAATATGAAGATGCCATAATTAAGCCTTAATAAATCAACATTTTTAAGAATATTTAAAAACTGGCCAGGAACGACTTCAGCATCACGATGCACTTTAGAGTTCTCAGGATTGGGCACTAAATAACGCACCACCCAAATAGCAATGAATGATAAAACAGCAATCAACCAAAAAATACCATGAACACCAATAAACCCAGCAATAACAGGACCAGCGGTAATTGCAATACCAAAAGAAACACCGATGCTAAGACCAATCAAAGCCATTGCTTTAGTGCGATGCACTTCTTGGGTTAAATCTGCCACTAAAGCCATAATTGGGGCAGCAATAGCACCCGCCCCTTGAATAGCGCGACCTGTTAATACACCATAAATGTTAGTGGATAAGGCGGCCACTACACTTCCGACCATAAAGATTAATAGACCGATAATAATGATTTTTTTTCGCCCTAATCGATCAGATAAAATCCCAAATGGAATTTGTAACAAGGCCTGACTAATACCATACACACCAATCGCCATACCAATTAATGAAGGCGTTGAGCCTTCTAGCTGTTCTGCAAATAAGGACAACACGGGCATTATTAAAAACAACCCCAACATCCGCAACGCATAAATACTGGCTAAAGACCACGTCGCTCGTTTTTCCGATGAAGTCATCGGACTGGTAATATCCTGCATTTTTGTCAAAACGGGTTGCTCCTTTGCAACTGAAATAATAATTTTATAATATCAAACCCCAAAATATCAGCATTTAAGATCAGTTACCAGACCTGTTTCGCGATATCTTTTATAATCAGCAAGCACCTGAGCATGATCAAACGCTAAGGTGTCTGGCAAAGCATCTAAACTAAAAATTTGATAATTTTTAGCATCATCAGCCGCAATAGGCGTTCCTGATGCCTCTGCCA
>CANGLL010000040.1 GCA_947454605.1 Methylococcaceae bacterium
CTTATGATTTTATGGGCCAATGATTTTAGAGCCGTATTTTGGGTAGCCGTCATCCCAGGCTTATTAGCGGTTTTATTACTCTTCTTGGGGGTTACAGAACCTAAGCAAAACCACACTAATCATCGTATGAACCCTATCTCTAAAGCCAATCTAAAACGTCTCAATGCGGCTTACTGGTGGGTGGTCATTATCGGCGCATTGTTTATGCTGGCTCGGTTTAGTGAAGCTTTTCTGGTATTAAAAGGTCAACAATCAGGGATTCCCATCGCTTATACCCCCTTAATCATGGTCGCGATGAATATCATTTACGCGGCAACGGCCTATCCTTTTGGTAAATTATCCGACCGTTTATCTCATACTCGTTTACTCGCCTTTGGCTTAATTATATTAATAGCGGCTGACCTTGTGATTGCCAATAGTCACCATTGGAGCACACTATTGTTCGGTTTAACGCTGTGGGGCATACACATGGGCATAACCCAAGGTTTATTAGCCGCACTGGTGGCCGCCACCTCACCAAAAGACTTATTGGGCACAGCATACGGTTTTTTTAATTTAATGAGTGGCATTGCCCTATTAGTGGCCAGTGCCTTAGCCGGCTTAGTGTGGGATCTGTACGGTTCATCTGCCACTTTTTATGCTGGCGCAGTCTTCTGTGGTCTTACACTTGTCAGTTTAACCTTTGCAAAAATCACTAAAACAGTATGAATACAGAGAGCACCCCATCCCAAACCGTATACATTTGCCCTTTGTGTAATAGCCCCTTAAATCATCAAACGACTCAAAACACCTATACCTGTAGCAATCGCCATAGTTTTGATTGTGCCAAAGAAGGTTATATCAACTTATTACCTGTACACCATAAGCATTCTAAAGAGCCCGGCGATAATAAAGCCATGCTCACTGCGCGGCGCTTATTTTTAGAAGCTGGCTTTTATGAGCCCTTGGCTAGAGCCATTGCATTAATGATTGATACCGTTCAACCCTTAACCCCTAAGGCGCATATTCTTGATCTAGGCTGTGGAGAGGGTTATTACGCACGTAAATTCATTGAGCTCTGTAAAAGACCCGAACACATCCAGCTTTATGGTAATGATATTTCTAAATTTGCGATAACTGCAGCCGCAAAAAAACAAAAAACGGCACAATTTATAGTCGCAAGTTCTAATAAACTGCCCTATGCAACGGATACATTCGACATCGTCTATCGGGTATTTGCACCTTCTGACGCCACAGAATTATTTCGCCTCATAAAACCCGCAGGCTATTTACTTACCATAACACCCGGCCCCAGACATTTGTGGCAATTAAAAGAACACATTTACACAACAGTCACCGAACACACTGAGGATGCAGAAATTCCAGCGGGCTTTACCCCATTAACCAGCCAACGGGTGAGTTATAAAATTTCACCTGATGCGGTACATCGCAATGCATTATTACAAATGACGCCTTTTGCATGGAGTGCTAGTGAAGCGATCAAAAACACTTTAAAAGGTCTTACTGCGCTCGATATCGAGGCTGATTTTATAGTCACCTTGTCTGTAAAATATGGACTTTAAATAAAATGTCATAATCCAATGCTATGCTTACTCCCCTAAGACCTTAGGAGGCGTTTCATGTACAAAACCAGCGCACAACATTTAAGTTACGATTTTAAAACCTTGGCTAATGTGATGGCCAAAGCCACGCCCGCCAGATCAGGTGATTATTTAGCCGGTGTCGCCGCTAGTAATCATTTAGAACGCGTCGCGGCACAATATGCTTTAGCCGATGTCCCCTTAAAACAATTCTTAACCGAAGCACTGGTGCCCTACGAAACAGATGAAGTCACTCGACTCATCATAGACGAACATGACAGCAACGCCTTTGCGCCTATTAACCACTTTACCGTCGGCGACTTTCGTAATTGGTTATTATCAGAAGATGCAACAACAGATAAACTCACAACTTTAGCCCCCGGCTTAACACCAGAAATGGTAGCTGCGGTTTCTAAAATCATGCGTCTACAAGATTTAATCTTAGTCGCTAAAAAGTGCAGAGTCATTACCCGTTTTAGAAATACTATAGGCTTAGAAAACAGACTGTCTACCCGCTTACAACCCAATCATCCCACTGATAATGCAGCAGGCGTCGCTGCCAGTCTATTAGATGGCTTATTGTATGGTTGTGGAGATGCGGTGATTGGTATTAATCCCGCCTCTGACAATTTAGAAGCCACAGCGCGTTTATTACATCTACTCAATGATGTCATTGAACGTTATAAAATCCCTACCCAAGCCTGCATATTGGCGCATGTCACAACCACCATCAAAGCCATAGAGAAAAATGTACCCGTTGATTTAGTTTTTCAATCAATTGCGGGTACCCAAAAAGCCAATGAAAGTTTTGGGATTAATCTGAACCTACTGAATGAAGCGCATCAAGCGGCCCTTGCCTTAAAACGCGGCACCGTCGGCCATAATTGTATGTACTTTGAAACCGGCCAAGGCAGTGCGCTCTCGGCTAATGCGCATCATAGCCTTGATCAACAAACCTGTGAAGCCAGAGCTTACGCGGTTGCCCGTAAATTTAAACCCTTATTGGTCAATACAGTCGTGGGGTTTATAGGCCCCGAATATTTATATGACGGTAAACAAATAATCCGCGCCGGCTTAGAAGATCATTTTTGTGGCAAATTACTTGGATTACCGATGGGCTGTGATATCTGTTACACCAATCATGCAGAAGCAGATCAAGATGATATGGACCTCTTACTTAGCAGCTTTGCTATGGCAGGTGGCAGCTTTATCATGGGTATCCCTGGTGCAGATGATGTGATGCTGAACTATCAATCCACCTCCTTTCATGATGCACTGTACATTAGACAAGTGTTAGGTTTAAGACCTGCCCCCGAGTTTGAAGCTTGGTTGATTGAGCATGATATTTTTAATGCCCATAACCAACTCAAGCCCCTAACAGAAATGCCAGCGCTCTTTAAAGCCTCGATCCTAAAACTAACAGGTGGCAACTAATGACTCAAGATAACGACTTAATCATTACCAATGATCCATGGCACCCACTAAAGCAATTAACACCGGCTAGAATTGCTTTGGGTCGCGCGGGCATGAGTTTACCCACACGTGCACATTTAGACTTTCAGTTAGCTCATGCGTTAGCACGAGATGCGGTACATATCCCATTACAGTTTGATACCATAAAACAAAGCTTAGATAACAGCGGATATCGAAGCCAATTGTTACAAAGCAAAGCTGAAAACCAAGCTCAATATTTACAAAGACCTGATTATGGCCGCTGCTTAAGTGAGCAATCCATCCAACAAATAGCCACACAACAACCGCAAGCAATAGATGTTGTTATAGTAATTGCCGATGGCTTATCATCTAAAGCTATAGCCAACCACGCCCTCGCCTTCTTGCAACATTTAGTGCCCGTCCTCACCGATTTAAATTATCAATTAGCGCCGATTAGTTTAGTTAAACATGGCAGAGTGGCCATTGGGGATCCCATAGCAGAACACTACCAAGCGCGTTTATGCATCACCTTAATTGGTGAACGCCCGGGCTTAAGTTCGCCTGATAGTTTAGGGATTTATTTTACTTATCAAGCTAAAGCAAATATCAGCACTGATGCCGATCGAAACTGTATATCCAACATCCACGCTAATGGTTTAAGTTACCAGCAGGCCTTAAAGACCCTAATGTATCTAATGACTAAGGCTGAAAAACTACAATGCTCTGGCGTAACATTAAAAGATGAAACGACTCACAATAACACTAAAATAGATTTCAATTATCAAGAACACTTAAATAGTGTAGAAAATTAAATTATTGTTTATTTCAGCAATTGCCCTTCCACTTTCTATTATTCCTGCCTTTATTGGGATGATTATTTCGGATTTTCACTCAATGTCATCACTTTATTAGCACTGTCTTTGGTTATTGGAATATTAGTTGATGATGCAATTGATGAAGTAGAGAATATCGTCCGGCATTTAAGGATGGGTAAAGCACCTATACAAGCAGCTAAAGAGGCCGCCGATGAAATTGGCCTAGCTGTCATAGCAACCACGCTTTCATTAGTTGCTGTATTTCTTCCTACTGCATTTATGAGAGATATTGCAGGCAGATTTTTTAAACAATTTGACTGGACAGCGGTATTAGCAGTTTTAACATCTTTAGTCGTTTAGAAAGTTAGTATCAAAAATCAATTACGTAAATAGCATTTATACGACTATCTGCAGTGGTTCCGCAGGCAGTGACCCAATGGCCAGCGCACAAGATACTGGCGAAGTTCGCAAAGCCACGTTAACAATCACTCTTGCTGATCGCCAAGATAGACCAATTCGTAAACAAGTTATCGAGCAAGATATTCGACTAGCACTCCAAAAATTACTGGGGGTATGCCGTCTTTAATCGGTTTAATTATGTTAATGGGTATTACCACAAAGAACTCTATTCTCTTGGTAGAGTATGCAATAGTTGCTAGACGAAAACTTGGCATGGGCAGACTCGAAGCGCTTTTAGATGCTTGTCACAAACGAGCCAGACCTAATTAATCCAATCATGCTAACGATACTTAATAAAATTAAGATTTCAATTGTACTGTTGCTCAGTTTCAATTTATACACTTTTTCATCCGCTTCAGCCAACACTGTATTTTCGGCGACCCAAAACTGTGTCGCCACTCCTTCGATCCATAAACTAGATAATCTAGGCGCGGTCAAATTAGAAGTTGGAGCCCGTTATCCGATACTCCAAGGAAATAAACCGACCCATCCAGAATGGTATCTGTTACGTATTGAAACAGCTAATCCACCTAAACGATGGGTAAGAAATAATTGTGGTAACGTGAGTAGTTCAGATATCGAGATAAATTCAGACAACAATAAATCCTGTAACATTGCAAATCAAGCAGATAGTTATGTCTTTGCCGTCAGTTGGCAACCCGCTTTCTGTGAAAGTAAACCGGAGAAACCTGAATGTGCAACCACTGATGCATCAGCCTATCAGGCTAGTCAATTTAGCCTCCACGGTTTATGGCCCAATAAAGAAAGTTGTGGAATCGATTACGGTTATTGCGGTGATGTGAAAGCAAAACCGGCGAATTTCTGCGATTACCCTCAAGTCAACATGAGTAGCATTATCCGTAATCAGTTGGGTGTAGTGATGCCTAGTGTGAGTTCTAGTTCTTGTTTAGAGCGGCATGAATGGTACAAACATGGCACTTGTCAAAGTGACCTTCACGACCAATACTTTGAAAAAGCCAGTAACTTAGTACATCAATTTAACGAGAGTGGAATCAGTGATTTCATGAAAAGTCATATCAATCGAAAAATAAGTCTTGATGACTTTCGTACTGTTCTTGATTCAAGTCTTGGTACGGGTGCCAGCACACATATTAGGCTCGGATGCAAGAATGGTTTATTAGTTGATATTTACGTTAATTTGCCTGCCGAAATTAAACCAGATGCCAAGCCTAAAGATTTGATATTTAGAGCACCCCCCATGCCAACAGACAAAAGTTGCGAGAGTGGTTTTCGTATTGATGCCATTGGGCAGGATTTTTTCAATAAACGAACAATTTTCTAAAGCTCTTCTAACTTATATCGATCCTACTTATCAAACTGCTGTAACAAACATGGCAACAACACCAACACCAATGGTATTTGTATCAGTAATCCGAAGAGCAACGCAATGGCCAGCGGTTGCAACATCTCGGCTCCAGTCCCTATACCCAACGCTAATGGCAATAAAGCAAATATAGCCGCAATAGTGGTCATTGCAATAGGACGCATTCGGTTATTACCGGCTTTACTAAATCCAGCGATACCTTGTTTATCAATTACAGGTAGATTTTCGTACTCTGAATAATAAAATACCGCAACTTCTGTAACAATACCTATCACCATCGTCATTCCCATTATAGCCATAATATTCAATTCAGTATGAGTTAACCATAAGCCTATAAACACCGCAGGGATCGATGTTAACGTTGTTGTGATAATAGCTGTTGCCACCCTAAAAGACTCATACACCATCAACAAAAGTAAATAGACTAAGGCCACAGCGGCCATAAAAACCACCAACATATCTTTAAAAGCAATCTGTTGTTCTGCGTACAACCCACCTAACTCATAGTAGATCGAAGATGGTAATATATTAGTTTGATGCAGAGTCTTTTCAATAGCTACTATCGCAGAACCTAAATCACGTCCTTCTAAGCGAGCAGTGACTGCCACCATACGTTTTAAATTCTCTCGATGAATTTGCGGTTGCCCAATTTCAGTGGTGATCTGCGCAACTCGCTCTAAAGGTACCCATTGACCTGATATAGTACGAATAGGCAAATTTTTCAATTGAGCACCATTTGTTCGCTCTGCCTCAGGAACCCATACCCGCACATTTAGCATTTTAATGCCTTCTTGTACCTGAGTTGCAGTAATACCAGTTAAATAGGCATTGATCGCCTGTTTAATCTCATCACCACTTAACCCTGCCAAAGCCGCTTTATCAGGTAATATACGAATAGTATAAGCATCCCCAGCCGGAATCACACCCGAATTAATATCTACAACACCGTCTATTTTACCGATAGCCTCAGCAATTTTTTCTGCAGCTGTAATGAGTAATTCACCTTTATCTGCATACAATTTAATTTCAATCGGCTGCGGTACTGCGGTTAAATCACCAATCATATCAGCCATCAATTTAGCCATTTCTACCTCAAGTCCAGGCACATGCTTTGTGACTTGATCACGAATATCGCTCATAATTTCATCGAGGTTTCGCCGCGGTAATGGCTTTAATTTTACAAAAAAGTCGCCTTCATTAGCCTCAGTAATATGCCCTCCCAAACTTAAACCAGTCCGTCGAGAATAGGTTGCTACTTCAGGTGTTTGTTGAATAATTTCTTCAACTTGCTGGATTAAGCGATCAGTTTCTGTGACTGACGTACCCGCCTCAGCTCGATAATCAAGAATAAAGCCCCCCTCATCCATAGCAGGCATAAAGCCAGAACCAATCGATTGTTCAGCAATAAAGCCACCTGAAAGCAATACCACAAATGCACCTAATACCCAGTAAGGTCGAGGCAGTACCTGTTGCATTAACCGCCTATAAACCTCATGAATCCATTGCGTTAATTTAGAACGTTGGCCTGATGGTTGAACTGATTTTGATAAGGTTTGCGCAGCTAACAAAGGAACTACTAACCAAGCAACTAAAAAGGATAAGGTTAAAACTGACGCAATCGTTAAGGATAAGGCTTTAAAAAAACTACCACTCACCCCTGATAGAAAAGCCAATGGGATGTGAGTCACAATAGTAGCCGCAGAAGAAGCCGCCAGCGGCTTACTAAACTCAGCCGCAGCGGTTTGAATACGCTCACGGAAAGGCGCATTGCCCTCTTGAAGTCTCCGCATAATATGCTCAATCATCACGATAGCATCATCAATAATTAAAGCCACAGCAGCCGCCATACCACCCAACGTCATAATATTAAAACTTTGCCCCATCAGCGACAGAATTAAGGTCGTTGCAGCCAAGGCTAACGGTACAGTTAATGCCGTAATTACCGTCACCCAGCCGTTACGTAAAAACACCCATAAAACCAGCACGGCTAAAACCAGACCAATTAACAAAGCCTCTCGCACAGTTGATACGGAAGCAATAATCAATTCACTCTGGTCATACCATTTCGCTACATGGACATCTTGTGGAATGTGAGCAGCTAATAATTTCAATTTCTGTTCTACAACAGAAACAATATCAACCGTACTCCCTGCCGGTTGTTGAATAATTTGAAACAAAACGGCCTCTTTACCATCCGCTCTAACCCGTTGCCATTGAGGTGCTGTTGTCTTAATAATCGTTGCAACATTTTTTAATAATACCAATCCATTAGCATCATGTCTTAAAACGGTTAAACCAATATCCTGAGTATTTTTTAGCTGTTGCTCAGCTAACAATAAATACAATTTATAGTGTTCTTCCAAGCGACCAACCGCTTGCAAAACATTACTCGCTGCTAATGTTTTAGCGACTTCATCCAACGTTAAATTATAGGCTCTTAATTTACCGGTATTTATCAATACTTGATATTCAGCCGTCGCCCCGCCTAACACTTCGACTTTAGCGACACCAGGTATCGTTGATAACAAAGGCACAATCTGAAAATCAGCAATATCTCTAAGTGCAACTGCTGTCTGTTTACTGGCAGTTAAACTATAGCCCAGCACCGGAAACACGGTGGGCTCCATTCTGCGAACTGTAAAATTAAGCGCAAGCGGTAACTTGGAACGAATCTGATTAACTGCGGCATCCACTTGCAACATGGCAGACACCATATCAACTCCCCAAACAAAGTTAATTGAAATATCGGTACTGCCACGTGTAGTTGTTGATCTAACATTCAATACGCCCGGCACTGCTCTAACCGCTTCTTCAACAGGAACGGTTGCTTCCAAAACCATACGTTCTGCGGGTTTATCACCCGCATCCATATTAATAACAATACGCGGAAAAATAACTTGCGGAAATAGGCTCACTGGCAAAGACTGCGTCAAATAGAGTCCTGAGAACGCCAATAAAAGAAGAGTTAATATGATTGATCGGCGGTGACTAAATGCCCATGAGGTCATGGTTTTTCAACCTCGACATCCATACCATCAGTTAACTCGTAATTACCTAAAATGACCAACTCATCTTCTACCTTCAAGGTTGGATCAATCAATTCGACCGATGTATCGGTTTCTATGCCAATATCTACCCTATGTTTAACTGCTTTTTTATCAACAACGGTAAAGACACTATATTTATCATCATCCGGTAATACCGCTTCTCTGGGCGACACTAAAGTATGTTTAGTTGCTATGGTAATGCAGCCTTCTATCGATTCATTCAATAAAAAACTAGCTTCATTGGAGGGCTTAACAACTACGTTAACTAAATGACTCACAGGATCAACTTGTTGAGAAATAGACTCAATTACTCCACTGACAGACTGCTCAAGCTTCCGATTAGTTGGTATTAGTTCAACACGTTGTAGTTTTCTTAAGGCACCTATTTGACTTGCTTCAACACCCAATTCAATGCGCCATTGCGTTTGTTCAGACCATTGCAATAGTGGACTTCCAGAAGCTAATTGTTGTTCTTGTTGGACTTTAACAGAGACAATAACACTAGGTTTATCAG
Organism: Methylococcaceae bacterium; assembly: GCA_947454605.1. Lineage (GTDB taxonomy): Bacteria > Pseudomonadota > Gammaproteobacteria > Methylococcales > Methylomonadaceae > Methylobacter_C. Next base: position 9,195 of record CANGLL010000040.1, read on the forward strand.
CCTTTAAGGTCCGACTTTTTAATGAGCCTCGGGCCGTTAAATCCGCAAGTAGCGCCTTGGCTTGATCAACCCGTAATTGAGTAGTCACTAATTCAAGCTCTGTAGCTAACTTCAACTGAAATCGACCTTGTAGCAAATTCAATTCTTTTGTTGCAGCCGCCAATTCTTGCTGAGCTTGTTTCACACTTAGCAAAGCATCTTCACTAGGTTCCACTACCAACAAAGGCTCACCCGCCTGCACGGCTTCGCCACTACTCACGAAAACTTTCACAATACGACTGGCATAAGGCACGCTGAGACTTTTTAAACTATTTGGCAAAGCTATTACAGATCCATAAGCTGTTATAGTCTCTGCGATGTCTGTTAACTCTAAGGGTTGGGTCTGGACCTTAACAATAGAGGTCACGTCAGCCTCTTCTTCACTATGCTCTGCAGAACAAGCCATCAATATCAACAAGCTCATTAGCAACAGGCTCTTCAAGAATCTATATTTCAAAAGCATATATGTAAAAATCATAAAACATACCGACCTGTCGTAGTTTCCAAAGCGACTTGCGCTTCGATTAAATGCAGTTGCAAGGTTAAAACTTCAACCTGTTTATCAATCAAATGGTTCCAAGCAGCATAATAGGTAGGTTGGTCAATTTGTCCTTCCGAATTAGAAGTCGTATAAGCATTAAATAAACTAGCAAATTGATCCAAGCCCGCACGTGCCGTTTTAATTTCTGCATTAATTGAGATGATAGTCGTCAGCAACTCGGCCACATCGGCTTTGCTTTGAAAATCACGATTGCTATATTCATCAAATAACTGTTGCCGACTTGCGGTTGCTATAGCAATTGCACCTTGGTTTTGATCAAATAGTGGCAAACTTAAAGCAGCTCCAGCACCCACAGTATAATAATTACTGTTATTTCTAGTCTGCGTTAATCCAAGACTAATTTTTGGAAATTGTTGCAATATAGCGATACGGACTTGTTCTTCTTGGGCAAGATACCCTTGTTTTAAGGCTAATAAATCTAAACGATGTGAGGTTAAATCGGTAGTGAGTTGTTCAAAACTTGGGGGTAACAATTCAATTGGTAAATCCGACTTTTGATAAGTAATTTTTAGACCGGACGTCTGACCTAAAACTCTGTTGAGCCGTTCTTGTTGATGCTGCTTTTGTAGTAATAAAACTTGCATCCGACCTTCTAGGGCTTCAACAGAACTCATTGCGGTAGAGTTTTCTAAAACTGTTGCCCAACCCTGATCAAACGCCTTTTGAATTTGTTCCTTATTACTTTCTAACCGTTTTAAACTCTCAGATAAAAGCGCGTATTGCTGATCATAAATTTGTAATTGATAACAGGCTAATTTCGCTGCTTGTGCAATTTGCCATTCTTGCCATGCTATCTGTAAATTAATAGCTTGTTGTTCTGCCTCTGCGGCTGAAACTTTATTAGAGCAAGTTAGTAAGGCTGTAAACTCCCAGTCTAAACTAACACCATAACCTTGAACTTTACCTTGATCTACCCCCCCTGTAACTGTTGCATAATTATAGGCTAAGCGTGGATTAGGTAATAAGCCAGCTTGTAACAATTGTGCATCGGCAACGCCTTGTTTTGACCTCGCAGCGCGTAATTCTGGATTTTGAATTATCGCTATAATGGCGGCCTCATCCGGTGATAAACCATCTGATAATTCGAAAACGACCGGCTTTAATAATGGATGTTTAATCTGACTCGCTAAAATTTGAAGTTGCGCAAATGACAGGGTAGCATTTTGCTTATGGATAGATTGTTCAGTCAACGCCTTTGGTTGATAATTAGAACAGGCCGTTAACGTTAGCAGAAATAATAATAATAAAATATTTTCTATATTGAAACTTAACCTCATAACCACTGCCGTGTTTTTAAAACTATGTTATAACCAAGAAATGTAAATATTCAAACAAATCATCTAGGATAGTACTCAAAAATACTGATTATTAGACATTTCCAAGAATATTTATTTTCTAGGTGTTTATAGCAAACTAGACTAGACTCGAAGTTGAGGTATCAAGCTTTGTGGAAACGTTCATAAAGCGATACTTCAGTTAATGCTCTATTAGTCGACTGATTTTTAATGCTATTTTCGGCTTTAAATCTTTCGTATCATTCTTCCGGCCTTATTTCAGTGAACATAAATATCAAACTATCCATTATCAAAATACTCCTTTGTTTAGAGCATTACACATTATCAAACGTATCAAGTTTGAGTGTATTATCCCAGTGAAACTCGATGAAATTAATATATCAATTGGTGAAAGTTTACGTAATAAAAGTTGGTGGATGGGAAATCTCTTCCCTAAGACTTTACTCAGGCAATTAAACACAGATGCGAGAATGCTATCAAAAACTCAACAGTTTACTAAAGCCGCCACTGGCGCTTCGCATGCTAAATTAATCGACACTAAAATACGCGGTGACCAGACTTACTGGCTATCTGAGCCAAGTTTAGAACCACCAAACCTAACCCAACTACAAATTTTCATTGCAATGCTTTCTTTAAAAGACACCTTTGAAAACTACTTTCCAATTCTTTTAAATAATTTTGAAGGTCATTACAGCCATTACCCTGCTGGCACTTTTTATAAAAAACACATGGATAATTCCCGTCACACGAATAATAGAGTCTTTAGTGTCATCACCTATTTTAATCAAAATTGGCATGAAGGTGATGGGGGAGAACTCGTGCTATACAGCCCAGATGATGGACAATTACTTATTGAAATAAAACCTCTATTTGGTATCACTGTCATTTTTTTTAGTGCTGACTTTCCCCATGAAGTAAAGGCAACAATACCCGATCGATATAGTTTAACGGGCTGGTTTACACACAAGTAAATTGATTGCCGCTACAGAAACAGCTCACGAATGATGGCAACTAAAAAAAATTGGAGTATCTCATCCGTCCTCTACAGACGCGGATTTATTAAATGTAGTAAACCAACCAACACACTTGTTTAATTGTCATGATCTGTGCAGAAGATTAACAATTTGCATGAGAGTACAGAAGGTTATCAATTTGTCGGCTTAGTACTCGATCAACGGACCCAGCCCTTTCCAACTGAAGATCGAATTAAGACGTGGTTATCAGAGATTACACCACAATTATTACCTGATACGGCACTATGAATGTGCGCTTAAAATTAGAAACTTTTTCAGACCAGGAGCCTCAAAACAAATGCTAAAAGTAAATCCCCTCCATGTCCTACGTAATCATCTATTAGAACTAGCGATTAATGATGCTGAGCGAGGCGAATTTAATTGTTTCTATCATTTATTAGATCAAATTCAAAATCCTAATGAAATCTATTCATAATGATTGCCTAAAATCCCATTAACACTTTAAAATTAATAACCGACAGACCTTTAATTTTAAAGAGCAACACCATGAAAACAGTTATTTCAGCCATTGTCTTACTATTCGCTTGCACTACAAACATTAGCTTTGCAGAAGATGCTACTAAAGGTGAAGCACTATTTACCTCAAATTGCGCGGGTTGTCATGCAGGGGGTAAAAACTTCATGTCTCCGCATAAGTCTTTAAGTAAAGAAGATTTAGAAAAAAACCAAGTTAACACGACTGCCGCTATTATTAATCAAATCACCAATGGCAAATCTCCCATGCCTGGCTTTGGTAAACTAGGCATTCTTAGCACTACTGATATTGAAAATGTAACCGCTTATGTCCTACAAAAATCAACAGCCGGTTGGTAATACACTGTCAGTATGTGAAACAAACAAAGGGGTATGGTAAGATGTCTGATTAATCAGAATCAGACACCGCACTATGTTTTTACAAGATTTTTATAACACCCCCGATCAAAACATTACGATTACCGCAGAACAAGCCAGTACCTTTGCTAAAGAAATTGCACATGATTTCAACCCGTTACATGATATAGATGCTAAGCGCTATTGTGTTCCAGGGGATTTATTATTCTCTCTCGCTTTAGAAAAGTACGGACTTAGCCAACAAATGCACTTTACCTTCGCGGGCATGGTTGGGCATGATGTGTTATTAAACTTCCCAGAAACTGACGCAGTACAGATTGATATCAACGACAACCAAGGTAAAACCTACTTACAGGTCGAACGATCAGGTGATGTAACTCACAATACGAGTTTAATCGAAAGCTTTATACGTGATTATGTTGCATTCTCTGGCCAAAACTTCCCCTATGTTTTGGTCCCCTTATTAGAGCAAGAAAAAATAATGTTTAATCTTAATCGCCCTTTGGTGATTTATGAAAGCATGACACTGTCTTTTGATCATCTTGATTTTAAAGAAGCGTCAGTAGAAATGTTAGAGCCGAAAATAGAAGTGGATGGTAAACGCGCCACGGCCTTTTTACACTTCCAAATAAATGCAGAGCATGCAATTGTAGGTAAAGGCTTTAAGAAATTGGCTATTAGTGTACCTAACGCTTATGAAGCAGAACCTATGCAAGCGTTTGTTGATGAATACCTCAAAAGGAAAAATTCTTATTTAGGGAATTTAAACTAATTCAGCAAACCAATCCGTTAAGTCACGTGTGTCGCCTAAAGCATTTAGGCGGCGATCAATCGTGTCATGATTACCCCATACCACATCTTCTAATTTACCCTGTTCTACCTCTGCTTTAATAGCACTACAATAAAGTCCTAAATCTCTCTGCACATAAAAACCATAAGTACGGCAAGCAACGGGGCGGTATTCATAAAGACTGCATGCCCCTTCTGATTCATTTAACAAGGGACACACGACGGGTCGTGTTTTCTGTTCTGCCAAGGCTCGCATTTTTTCCCTGACGACTTCCAATTGCGCAGGAGTCAATGTCAATAAACCGGTTTTTAGTAGATCCCATTCAGCACATGTTAAAGATGGGATTTCTGCGAGTCGACGACAACAAAGATCGCAACCCATACGACACTGCCAATCGGAGTGATGTTCGCGAATATCATTGACACGCGCATCAATATCTTGATGAAGTGGGTGCAAAGGCGACATCAATTTTTAATGCCTACACCTTTATGTAACATAACCAAACAAACGGTAATAAGTAATACCGTTGAACAACCGGTAATCAAATAAGCCAGCTCAATATTGACATCAGACACACCAATCAAACCATAGCGAAAGGTGTTAACCATATATAAAATAGGATTGCCTTTAGAAAGCGTTTGCCAAAGACTGGGCAACATATCGACCGAGAAAAACACACCACCCAAATAGCTTAACGGCGTTAATACAAAGTTAGGAATAATTGAGATATCATCAAAACTCTCAGCCAAGATAGCGTTGATAAATCCCGCCAAAGCAAATAGCACCGATGTTAAGAACGCGATACTAAATGCAATTAAATAATTGTGTACCTGGATATCGGCAAACAACAATGAGATCAGCGCCACCACAAAACCTACTAACAATCCTCTGATAACCCCACCACTCACATAGCCGGCTAAAATAACCCAATTAGGCACGGGGGCAACGAGTAACTCTTCAATATTGCGCTGGAACTTTGTGGAATAAAATGAAGACACTACATTAGCATAAGAATGGCTGATGACCGACATTAAAATAACGCCCGGCACGATATAGTTCATATAACTAGCACCGTCTACAGTGCCTATCCTAGAACCTATCAGTTCACCAAATATTAAAAAGTACAAGGCTGTGGAGATAGCAGGCGGTAATAAGGTTTGTGGCCATATACGGACAAAACGAACAATTTCTTTAAATATAATCGTTCTTAAAGGGATAAATACATTCATAAACTCACCCCTTCAGACGTTGAATCAATTAAGTTTAAAAACAGTTGCTCCAGACGATTCGTTTTATTTTTTAAACTGA
>CANGLL010000041.1 GCA_947454605.1 Methylococcaceae bacterium
TCAATATTTCCAGGGAAACTTTGAAGCAATTTCTTGTACTGCGCTTCTGCCGCATCCAACTGACCCGACTGATGCAGCGCCATAGCGTCTTGCATTATTTTAATTTGCTTAGGGGACAATTCCTTGTTCTTTTTTGGCTTCATATATATTTCTATTAGACATTAGCTCAATATATTATCTAGCACCATCATCACGATAAAGCCAATCATTAAAGCAAAGGTCGCATAGCGTGAGCGGCCATTGGCATGAGTTTCTGGGATGATCTCTTCGCTGATCACAAATAACATCGCGCCTGCGGCAAAGCCCATAGCAATAGGTAACACGGACTGAAATAGCGTGACCATAGTTATACCTAACAAACCACCAACAGGCTCAACTAAACCCGTTAAAAGGGCAATGCCTACCGCTTTCCATTTGTTGTAACCTAAACCGACCAATGGCAAGGCAACGGCTAAGCCTTCTGGGATATTTTGTAAGGCCACAGCGATCGCTAATACCAAGCCATTCTTTAATTCACCCGAACCAAAACTGACGCCCACAGACATGCCTTCTGGGAAGTTATGCAGGGTAATCGCAATAATAAATAACCAGACTTTTTTAAGGGACGAGAGTTGCTCATCTGTTGAGGCATCAAAATGGATGTGCGGCAGTTGTCGATCCGCATAATGTAAGAAGATAGCGCCGATAATCATGCCCACAGAGACTACATAAATACCCTGCCCTGGCCATAATTGGTTGCCATAGTTCATACCGGGCACCAATAAGGAAAAGGCCGTAGCCGCTAACATAACGCCTGCGGCGGCGCCTAATAAGCTATTGAATAAGTTGCGAGAGATGTCTTTAAAGAAAATAGCCGGTAGTGCACCTAAGCCCGTCGCTAACCCTGCGAGAATGCTGGCAAAGAATCCTATGACGACCGTTTTACCAAACAGCAGATACAAGACTAAGAATATGACTGCCTGAGAAGCTAGTAATAACCCTGCTAATGTCAACCCGCGCTTTAAAGGTGGCATGAACATTAAGTCTTGATAATAGTGACTGTCTTTAACCTGAGCTGTTTTGACTTCTACATAATATTGTAATTTAGAGAGCGTTTGTGTCGTTATCGTCATCAGCCATCACCTAGTTGGGATTAGTATTTGTTATGGGCTGGCATTATAGCTAAATACTATAAATTAGTGCGGGTATTAAATATGAGCTATAAATTCATGCACTTGCTCAGCATCAAAAGGCCAGTTAAGCCTTTTTGAGCTGTCGAGGTGATATAAAACGGGGATAAACAAAGCGAATTCAGCTTGATACTGCTCTTGTTCTGCAATATCAAGCGATTCTATACTGACTTTATCGGGTTCTAGCGAACAGGTCGCTATGATGTCTTCGGCCTCTTCACACAAATGACAGCCGGACGTGCCTAAGAGTAATAAAGTCAGCATGGTGAATTAATATTAATGATGTAAATGTGCCGCTAACCAACGCGCGGCAAACTCTTCGGCAATGCCTTTACGTTTTGCATAGTCTTGCAACTGATCTTTATCTATTTTACCAACGTTAAAATATTGCGACTCTGGATGTGAGAAATACCAACCACTCACGGCAGAAGCCGGATACATCGCATAACTTTCGGTGAGTTCTATACTGGTGTTAGCTTTGACATTAAGTAACTCAAATAATTTTGCTTTTTCAGTATGATCAGGGCACGCAGGATAACCTGGCGCGGGTCTGATACCTTTATAAGATTCTTTAATTAACTCATCTGAACTGAGCGCCTCATCTTCTGCATAGCCCCAATAGTCTTTTCTGACCACTTCATGCATATATTCTGCAAACGCTTCTGCTAATCTATCGGCCAATGCCTTGAGCATAATAGAACTGTAATCATCGTGATCTTGTTCAAATTGCTGGAGTTTTTCTTCTATACCAATGCCAGTTGTGACGGCAAAGGCTCCGATATAATCGGCTTTACCAGATTCGACGGGCGCAATAAAATCCGCTAAACAATAGTTAGGACGACCCGGCGCTTTAATGTTTTGTTGACGTAAATGATGCAAGGTTTCTAAGGGTTGTTGACGTGCTTCATCGGTATAAACCACCACGTCATCGCCTTGACTATTAGCCGGATAAAAACCAATCACAGCTCTGGCTGTTAACCATTGCTCAGCCACAATGTCTTTGAGCATCGCTTGGGCATCATTAAATAACTTTCTGGCTTCTGTTCCCACGACCTCATCATCTAAGATTTTAGGATAACTACCGGCCATTTCCCATGTTTGGAAGAAAGGTGTCCAATCGATATAAGCCACTAATGTGTCTAAGGGGAAATTATCAATAACCTTATTGCCGTTAAAGGCCGGTTTAACCGGTTCATAACGCCCCCAATTAAACTTATTAGCCCGTGCATCCGCTAAGGAATGTTGCTTTGTTTTTGCTTCGCGGCCTTTATGACGCTCTCTGACTTCTTCGTACTCTTCATGTACACTTTTAATAAAGTCATCTTTTAAATCCGCGCTCAATAAGTTGCTGGCGACACCCACGCCACGCGAAGCATCAGTTACATAAATCGTAGCACCGTCATAATGCGGTTCGATTTTAACAGCGGTATGCGCACGTGAAGTCGTTGCACCGCCAATCATCAACGGAATTTTAAAGCCTTGGCGTTGCATTTCTTTGGCAACAAAGACCATCTCATCTAAAGAAGGTGTGATCAAGCCACTTAAACCAATGATATCGACATTTTCTAAACGGGCCGTTTGCAGAATCTTTTCTGCCGGCACCATCACACCTAAATCGATCACTTCGTAATTGTTACACTGCAACACCACGGCCACGATGTTTTTACCAATATCATGCACATCGCCTTTAACGGTAGCCATGAGGATTTTGCCGTTGGTTTGTCTATCACCGCCCGCTTTATCCGCTTCCATAAATGGCATGAGATAGGCCACTGCTTTCTTCATAACACGCGCAGATTTTACAACCTGTGGTAAGAACATTTTGCCTGCGCCGAATAAATCACCAACTACGTTCATGCCATCCATCAATGCACCTTCAATCACATGCAAAGGTCTTTCAGCTTCTAATCGTGCTTGCTCGGTGTCTTCATCAATGTAATCGGTGATACCTTTGACTAAAGCATGTTCTAAGCGTTTGCTCACTGGCCATTCACGCCATTCTAAATTTTCTTGTTTAACTTCACTGCTACTGCCATCACCGCGATATTTTTCTGCTAATTCTAAGAGTTTGTCTGTGCCACTGCCGTCATGGCGATTTAAAATTACGTCTTCTACGGCATCACGTAAATCGAGTGGAATATCTTCATAGATAGCCAACTGACCGGCATTAACAATACCCATCGACATGCCGGCTTTAATCGCGTGATATAAAAATACCGCATGGATCGCTTCACGTACCGGGTTATTGCCACGGAAGGAGAATGACACATTAGACACGCCACCCGATATTAAGGCATAAGGTAAAGTGCGTTTAATCTCACGTGTGGCTTCTATAAAGTCGAGGCCATAATTGTTGTGTTCATCTATGCCTGTAGCAACGGCAAATATGTTAGGGTCAAAGATAATATCTTCAGGTGGGAAACCGACTTGTTCTACAAGAATCTTATAAGCACGCTGACAAATTTCAATCTTTCTGGCTTGAGTATCTGCCTGCCCTGCTTCATCAAACGCCATCACAATAACAGCCGCGCCATAGCGATGCACTAATTTGGCATATTTAATAAACGCTGCTTCACCTTCTTTAAGTGAGATAGAGTTTACAACGCCTTTGCCTTGGATACATTTTAGGCCGGCTTCTAAAATATCCCATTTAGAAGAGTCTAACATTACGGGGACTTTGGCTATATCGGGTTCAGCCGCAATTAACATTAAGAAGCGCACCATCGCTTCTTTTGATTCCAACATGCCTTCATCCATGTTGATATCAATAATCTGCGCTCCATTTTCTACTTGTTGCTTCGCTACATCTAAGGCGGCTTCAAAATCACCGTCTATGATTAAACGCTTGAAAGCGGCAGAACCCGTAACGTTTGTACGCTCACCAATGTTTACAAAAAGCGTTTCTGGCCCGATGGTCATGGGCTCTAAACCTGACAAGCCACATTTCTTTTCTAGATCTGGAATCACCCGTGGTTTGTGATGCTGAACCACATCGACAATCGCTTTAATGGTAGCAGGTGAAGTACCGCAACAACCGCCAATGATATTTAGATAACCGTTTTTAGCCCAATCAGCTAGCTCTTCAGCCATTTGCTCAGGCGTTTCATCATACTCACCAAACTCATTTGGCAAACCCGCATTAGGATGAGCGGATACATGCGTGTCCGCTATGTTTGATAATTCTGCGATATATTGTCTAAGCTCTTTAGCACCCAAGGCACAATTGAATCCAAATGAAATAGGATTAACATGCTTTAAAGAGTTCCAAAAAGCGCCCACGGTTTGACCTGATAAGGTTCTACCTGAAGCATCCGTAATGGTGCCTGAAATCATGACCGGCAATTTATGGCCTAACTCTTCAAATACTTCTTCTACTGCAAAAATAGCCGCTTTAGCATTGAGCGTATCAAATACAGTCTCAATTAAAATGATATCCGCACCACCGTCAATTAAGCCTAAAGTTGCTTCTTTGTAAGCCACCACAAGATCATCAAAAAAGACATTTCGGAAGCCAGGATCATTTACATCAGGAGACATTGAGGCCGTACGTGCGGTAGGCCCTAGTACACCCGCAACAAAACGAGGTTTATCAGGTGTTTTAGCGGTGTATTCTTCTGCGGCTTGTCTAGCCACGCGCGCTGCAGCGACATTAAGCTCATAAGCCAGTGATTCCATATGGTAATCAGCCATAGAAATACTGGTCGAGTTAAAGGTATTGGTTTCTACGATATCTGAACCCGCTTCAAAATAAGCACTGTGTATCGCTTTAATGATGTCTGGCTGCGTAATGGACAATAGATCATTATTACCTTTTAAATCAACATCCCATTGCACGAAGCGCTGACCTCTAAAATCTTTTTCTTCTAATTTGTAGCCTTGAATCATGGTACCCATAGCACCATCGAGAAATAAGATTTTTTGAGAAAGTTGTTGTTTTAATAATTCTGTATTGCTCATTAATTTGCCAAAATGTAGTTATGTGATGCGAATATAAACGTTGCTTTAAATGATGACTAGCACTATTATTTTTCTATTATATCTAGGAGATAAGCATGGCCAAACAATCTATTACTGAAGTCTTTAAAAGTGTTTTTTCTGCTTTTATAGGTGTACAAAATGAAGAAAACAGGAAAAAAGCTTTTGAAAATGGCTCGCTCTCTACCTATATTATTGCAGGGTTAATACTTACCAGCCTTTTCGTACTAACTATTATCGTTTTAGTATCGACTATTATATAAACTTAACGCACGAACATTACACAATAAAAAAGCCCAAGTAAACTTGGGCTTTTTTATTTATATCCTAATCTTAAAGACTAAGGTGCTTTAAAGCTATTTTTGATGCCCGAAAATATCTCACCAACACCACTGAACAAATTTTGAACGGTATAACTTTCTTTAGTTAAAAACTTCAATCTTGCTACAGCGATAATGATAAAACCAAGAACTGAAGGGGATACTTCTAAATAAAGTGATTTTAAAATACCTGAGAAGCCTAAGAAGTCACCTTCATTTTTTCTATCTGCACCTTGAAGTGCTTCATAACCCGCACCACCTTCACTTGCTCTGAATGATTCTAATACGTAGATATTAAAATTTACTAGTAGCAACTGTAATATAAAAAACCCAACGGCACCGATCGCCACCCAAATTAATACATTGTTCACATTTGCTTTTCTTGCTGTTTGATAAAACCATAAAGCTACAAAAATCATTACCATGCCGCTAATCATAAATCATACCCCTTTATTTAATATTATATTTTTGTTAGGAAATAGTACAAAAATGGACATTTAATTATCATTTTTGACCCTTCTTTTTCAACTACATTGCAACTCTCATATTTCTCTTGACCCGGTGTTTTCTGCTTTTTGATATCACCATTTTCAACAGAATATTTCATATCTATTTTCATTTCTTTGGTACGGCCAACAGAATCAGTTGCAGTCTGTTTTAATATACCATCTGACTTAAAATCCCACTCTATGGTAACTGACTTCTGCTCACCATCTATCTTTGTTGCTTCAGCGTAAAGCTTCCATTTTCCCAGAATATCAGCATTACTTTTTAAGTCCACATCTGCACTCGCAGATAAAGACATAAACATTGCAATTAACGGTACTATTTTAGCGTATTTTTTCATTATTATTCTCTCTTATTAATCAGCTATAAAATACAGAAAAGAAACTATACCACATTGATAATCACGCATTAAGAACTATAGTCAGGAATATGAAATTTAACGATTAATTTTCAATTCACTTACAATAAGCCTTGACATTAATGTTTCCTGAAGTATTATGCAACATCCGATTGCTATGATTTTAGCGATTTACCAAAAAATATCTACGTAGGAGACAAATACATGGGATTTATTTTAGATTTAACTGAAACATTAAAAACACCAGCTGGCATGGTTGGCGCTGTTGTAGTTGTTGGTGCTGTTTACGCACTTTTAAAATGGGTATTTGCTGAGCATCCAGACGACGAGAAATAATCGTAGCCTGTCAGATTCGGTTATTTAGGTCGCTTTCAATCTTCATCTGAGAAAGTCAGCGGCCTTACTCTTCCAAAAATATATCTTCTTAATTTCCCAAGCTAGTCTATAATTTCCACATTTTCTTTACTGAAAATGTATAAATTGCTCTCAGAAAAACTTCTCAGTCTTCAATCAAAAGCATCACCCGCTACCGGCATTGGATTATTTCGCGCTTTGTACGGACTGGTTACGCTCCAAGAAATATTCTTTTTGCTGTACTTCAATCATCTTATATTTGACCCTATTCCCTATATAGATGTCGAATTCCCTATGATTCCGTTTTTCCTATGCGTGTGGGCAGTCATCGCCAGCTTTGTTGTGGTCGGTTATCGTTATCAATTCTCGATCGTGTGTAATTACATCTTTTGGATTGTATTTGTTAACTTCACGACTATGCAGCGTGATTTCGATGGCGGCTTTGATACTTTCATGATCGGCGCAGGATTCTTTCTGTTATTTATGCCCGGTGATCGCGCATTTTCAATCGATACACTTAGATACAAACTCAGCACACCTTTTAGACATTACAGCACTTATACCAAAGCAACCGTTTCTAATCTTTGCTATGTATTACCTGTAGTGATCTGTTTAGGCTTTTTATACGTTGATTCTGCAGTCCATAAGTTGTTTGCTGAGCATTGGCGTAACGGCTTGGGATCATGGTTACCATCGACTCAGCCTTACTACGTGTCAGCACTGGATATGTCAGCCCTGCTGAATAATGAAATACTCGTTAAATGTATTGGCTATATCATTTTAGTATTTCAATTTACCTTTCTATTTCTCTATTCAAAACGCCAACTGCGCCCAATCTATCTATTTATAGGCTTGAGCATGCACATGGGCATCACACTGTCTTTAAATATCTATCCTTTTGGCATGGGTATGGTCATATTTTATGCATTGCTAGTGCCTTTCAGTTGGTGGCGTAACATGGGATCCCTAGTACACGCTAAAGCCCCCTTATTAACGGTCTTTTATGATCAACAATGTCCTTTGTGCAACCGCACCGTATTAACAATTAATCATTTCGATATCTTTAAATGTATCGACTTTAAGAATGCGCAGGAATACGCGCAAAACTATTCAGAGTTAGCTCATCTAAGCCCTGATACCTTATTACAAGATTTATATGCAATAGATAGTCGTCATCAAGTCTATTTTGGCGTTAACACCTACATCCAAATCCTGCTAAAAATGCGCTATACAGCGCCTATAGGCTTTATATTAGGTTTGCCACTCATTAAGTCTATTGCGATTAATCAATACAGAAAAATTGCTGATAATCGCACACGTTTAAATTGTTCGACCGATTGTCTAACAACACCTGTTTTAGAAGACAATACGCTATATCATCGCCTATTTGAGAATTTTGCCAACCGCAAACCTAAAGCTTTCTCTCGCAAACTAGCTAAAATACTGATCGCAATCGTTGTATTACAATTAAACAGTACAATCCATTATGGATTGTTTTATCGCCTCAACTTACCCATTAAAAACGAACCTATCAGCGCACCCATAGCCGAGGCGAGCAATGCCCTGATTATGGTCTCACTGACCTTCTTAGGTATTACGCCTCATGCCCTGTATGTGCATGACCACTTTGAGGGTTATGACCACATTATTGCAATTACTTATAAAGATAAAAATGGTAACGAACAATGGTTACCGTTCGTTAATGAGCAAGGTCGTTTATTAGCGCCTAACTGGGGACGTGTTCACTCTATGTGGGCTAATATTGCTGTTACACCAACGATTAATAATCCGAGATTAGAAAAATTCATCATGAAAGTGACTGCTTTCTGGGGTGCCAAGTTAAATCTAAACATTAATGACACTGTATTTACTATCAAACTTAAAAAAATCAATGCACCCAGTTACTGGGTTTATGATCAACTGCATCAAAATTTTGCAGCACCTTGGTCAGACATTGGTTCAGTCACTTGGAAAAACAATTTAATTCACATTGACTTACCGGACAACATAAATACATTATAAAAAACCATAAATTCATAACAACTTTTAGTATTGCATCATAAATCTAGTCATGATATAAATTACCTGTGCTTTTACTTTTGGCACATTATAAATAAAATAATTTAAACCCCTTTGGAGGATATATTTATGAAAAAAATATTAGCACTTTTAGCTATGGCGTTAATGATCGTTGGCTTATCTGGCTGTATGGATGATCCAGATGGTTCAAAACAAAAAGTTTCTAGCTCAATCGCTCTTTAAGCTACAAATTCTGTAAGACAAAAAACCCAGCCTAGGCTGGGTTTTTTTTGTTCCGAATAATTGTGATGAGTCTTTAAACTAAATGCCCCCAAAGATCATACTCATCGGCTTCCTCAAACTCTACGTTTACTAAGTCCCCGACCTTTAAGTGGGTAGCACCATCTATATAGACCTGACCATCAATTTCTGGCGCATCTGATTTGCGTCTTCCTACCGCACCCTCTTCAACCACTTCATCGATTAAAACAGTCTCAGTACGTCCGACAAAGCTTTGTAATCTGTTAGCACTAATCTCAGCTTGATGCGCCATAAATCGCGCTAGACGCTCTTGTTTTACGTCTTCTGGAATTGAATCAGGTAAATCATTAGCAGCGGCGCCTTTAACAGGAGAATAAGCAAAACAACCCGCTCTATCAAGCTGAGCTTCAGTCATAAAGTCTAATAACTCTTGAA
Source organism: Methylococcaceae bacterium (assembly GCA_947454605.1). Lineage (GTDB taxonomy): Bacteria > Pseudomonadota > Gammaproteobacteria > Methylococcales > Methylomonadaceae > Methylobacter_C. Next base: position 9,399 of record CANGLL010000041.1, read on the forward strand.
ACTCTTCTTCTGTTTCACCCGGAAAACCTACTATAAAGGTACTACGCAAAGTTATATCAGGACAAATTTCACGCCAAGCTTTAATCCGCTCTAAATTATTTTGTGTCGCCGCAGGTCTTTTCATTAACTTTAAAATACGACTATTAGCATGCTGGAACGGAATATCCAAATAGGGCAATATCTTCCCTGCTGCCATCAATGGAATGACTTCATCAACATGAGGATAAGGATAGACATAATGCATACGCACCCAAACACCTAAGTCACCCAAAGCCTCCGCTAAATCGTAAAAACGAGTTCTAACAGCACGCCCGCGCCAATCTTTCTCTTGGTACTTTAAATCCAAACCGTATGCACTGGTATCTTGAGAGACGACCAACAACTCTTTAACACCCGCATTAACTAAGCGCTCAGCCTCTAATAAAACATCATCAACAGGTCGACTCACCAAATCGCCCCGCATTGATGGAATGATGCAAAAAGTACAACGATGATTACAGCCCTCTGATATTTTTAGATAAGCATAATGATTAGGCGTCAGCTTTACCCCTTGAGGTGGTAACAAACTGGTAAAAGGATCATGACGCGGCGGCAAATGTTCATGAACTGAAGCCACCACTTGCTCTAAGGCATGCGCACCCGTCACTTTTAATACTTGTGGGTGTCTGGCTCTAATTTCTTCTTCTCTAGCACCTAAACAGCCAGTAACGATAACCTTTCCGTTCTCGGCTAACGCTTCACCAATACTATCTAATGACTCTTCGACTGCGGCATCGATAAAGCCACAGGTGTTAACAATAACCAAATCGGCATCTTTATATTGTGACGAAACCTCATAACCTTCTGTACGCAGTTGAGTTAATATTCTTTCGCTATCTACTAAAGCTTTTGGGCAACCCAAACTTATAAAACCAACAGTAGGTATTTTTGTCATATATAAAATGTAAGATGTTTAAGATTAACGAGTTGTATCAGGTAAAGCTATAAGATAAAAAACTTATAGCCCATCAGTCTGCTTGCAATACTTGCAAAATAGAATCCACGTCTATGTTTTCAGCGACCATATCTGTAAAGCTCTTGATATGCTCTTCGCGGTAAGCCGCATAATCGTAGCCGGTATAAAGTGGGTTTATCGTTTTAAAATAATCACTTCTAAACGTATTATCATCAAATACACCGTGTACATGCGTGCCGGTGTAGGTGTCTTTCTCATAAAATAACGGGTGATTATTCATATGGCCGCTGTGTATTTCATAACCTTTAATGCCAGCGTATGAAAATAATTGATAATGGCCACTACTCAATATTTTCGGGCTTCTGTAGATAACAATATCATCGATAAAACCTAAGCCATCTTCAATGCAAGCTTCATCATGTTCTAAGCCATCTGGATCATGTAAGGCTTTAGCAAACATTTGATAACCGCCACAGATACCAAATATAGGATTATTAAAGTGCTGCAATTCTTGAAACAAACCTTGCTCTTTTAGCCACTGTAAATCACGGATAACCGTCTTACTTCCCGGCAACAGAACCATATCAAAATCATTTAATGAACGATAGTTATGAATCAGCTCAACGCTAATCTCTGGGTCTGCCATAAAGACGTCAAGATCGTTGTAATTACTTAATCCAGGATAAGCAATAACAGCCATACGAATATTTACATTATCTAAGCGTTGATGATAATTACTCAACGACTGGGCATCTTCCATATCAACATTCAATGCTTGATAAGGCAGTACGCCTAAAACAGGTAAGCCAAATCGATCCTTGATGATTTTCTTTCCTTCTTCAAAATACTTAATATCACCGCGGAATTTATTTATCACTACACCGATCAAATTACTTCGCATGACTGGATCCATCAACGCCATCGTGCCATAGATTGAAGCAAATACACCGCCTCTCTCAATATCAGCGACTAATATAATTTTAGTGTTAAAGGTATTGGCAATATAGGTATTTGATAAATCTTTATTCAGTAGGTTTAACTCAACTGGAGAACCCGCACCTTCGGCAATCACCAAATCGTAATCTTGTTCTAATCTAGTAAATGCCGCATGCACATGGGTTTTAAGCTCTTCAATATCATCATAATAACCATCAACAGTCTGTCTTTTATGAACGAGTCCGTTCACAATGACCTGTACCGAATCATTACCATGCGATTTAATTAAGATAGGATTACTTAAGTAACTCGGCTCAATACCTGCAGCTTCTGCTTGAAAGTACTGGGCTCTAGATATCTCTCTGCCCTCATGAGTGACGGCGGAGTTATTAGACACATTCTGTGCCTTGAAAGGTGCAACTTTAATGTCTTTATCTGCAAAAATACGACACAAGGCCATCACTAAACTGCTTTTACCCGCGTCTGAACCTGTACCAAATACAGCCAATGGCTTCATAAAATCCCTGCTAAACAATAAATAGGTGCATTACCAAAATAATTAAGATCACTCTAATTCACGTTCATTCTACCAAAATAGGCACTTAAAAGCATAAATCTATTAATCAACACCCACTAATAATTGTTAAATATTAACAAATGATAATTCGACTAAAAATTCATCGTTTTGTCATAGATTTGTAATAAGATTACTTAATATTAAATCAATGTTTCCAAATACATTTACCGTATAAACAAATGACCGGATTTAAATTTCAGGAACTTAAACAGCTTAATCACATCATTGAACGTTTAGGAGACAACGCACAAGTTGATGTATTGGCAAAAGTTCAATATAAGCACCACGAATTCCCCATCCATAGCGTCACATTGGGATCGAAAGATCCTAAGGCCCCAGTCCTCGCCTTTTTTGGTGGCGTTCATGGACTAGAGAAAATTGGCTCAGAAGTCATTTTATCTTACATGGAAACTATCAGTCATTTACTAGACTGGGATGAAGAGTTACACACACGCTTAAGCAAATCTAGACTTATATTCGTACCCATCGTCAATCCAGTAGGTGTTTATCTTGGCACTCGTTGCAATGGTAATGGCGTGGATTTAATGCGTAACTCTCCAGTGGAAGCCATAGGTCCGACTAAATTCTACAGCGGCCAAAACTATAGCCATCATCTTCCTTGGTACAGAGGGGATGTATCCAATATGGAGAAAGAATCGAGCGTGATTTGCAATCTTGTTAGAGAGCAATTATTCAAATCGCCCTACTCTATTGCCCTAGATTTACACTCAGGTTTTGGACTTAAAGATCGCTTATGGTTTCCCTATGCCTCACGCAGAGATTCATACCCTTATATCGCTGAAACCCTCGCGTTAAAAGAACTCTTTGACCGTTGCTATCAACACCATATCTATAAAATAGAACCCATGTGTTTGGAGTACCTCATCAGCGGTGATTTATGGGATTACCTTATTGATGAATTTGTAGAGCAACCGACTGCAAACGAGGGCTTATTCTTACCCTTAACATTAGAGATGGGATCTTGGTTATGGTTACGTAAAAATCCATCACACTTATTCTCAAGACACGGCTTATTTCACCCACTTTTACCGCACCGTCAACAACGAGTCTTTAGAAGACACTTCTTACTATTTGATTTTTTACACCGTAGTTTAATAAACCCACAACCTTGGGCACAATTAGCCGCGCATCAAAAATCAGACTATACAAAAAAAGCGGAAGATGTCTGGTACAACTAAGACTATCGGACAGAATTGGCTGTTGATAAGAGGCTTGGCAAGAGAGTCTTCACATTGGGGAAACTTTACTCAACAACTACAAGACGCCTTCCCTAATGCAAATATATCCGTCATTGATCTACCGGGTACAGGTCAATATCATCTAGAAAATAGCCCAAACAACATAAAATCCATAACACAAATTACCCGAGAACATGCCTACGAAAAAGGCCTAATCGAGCAACCCCTCACTATACTGGCTGTATCGTTAGGGGGCATGGTGGCATGGGAGTGGATGAGAAGCTTTCCAAATGATATTAATGGCGCTTGTATTATCAACACCAGCTTTTCTAACTTAAGTCCTTTTTATCAACGCTTGCGCTGGCAATGTTATCCACAATTCTTAGCATTACTAACACAGAAAAACCTTAAATCAAGAGAAAAATCCATATTACAGCTGGTCAGTAACAACCGAGAACATGATGAACCCATCAGTCATGTCTGGGCAGACATTCAAAACCAAAGACCTATCTCACTTAAAAACAGTTTTAAGCAAGTTGTAGCTGCCGCCACCTATACACCAGACCACCACAAACCCTTTCAACCCGTTTTATTGCTTAACAGCCTGCAAGATAGACTCGTGTCTGCACATTGCTCGGCATCAATTCAACAGCATTATCAATTACCACTTAGACAGCACCCATGGGCTGGACATGACTTAACACTAGATGATCCAGCATGGGTAAACGAACAATTGAAAAAGTGGATTGAGCGCTATTAATCCTTTTAAATAGTGCGCGCTTCTAATTCAATTAATTAATCGTAAGTTTATTTTGACAATCAGAAGTTTAAGCCTATAATAAACCCAGCTTGAAAATATGATTTACCCTCTGCTTACCGTTTCGAAGTTTCTCCTAGTAGTTTCTCGTCCTTGTTTCTTTAAGTAATTTCAACATTTCTCTGCTTTAACAGCCGTAATGGCTCAACTTAAATAAAAAATAGGACTACAACATGTCAACAATTACTACTGGTACCGTTAAATGGTTTAACTCTGATAAAGGCTTCGGCTTTATCGAACAAGCATCAGGTCCCGATGTATTCGTACATTTTCAACAAATCAACAATTCAGGTGGATACAAATCACTTGATGAAGGACAAAAAGTTTCTTTCAGCGTAACTCAAGGCCAAAAAGGCCCACAAGCTGAAAACGTAACTGTTATCTAAACAAAAAATGTTTCAAGCATTATTATAATTTTATAATAATGCTTGAACTTATTTGTAAAAGCTATATCTTATAGCTTGCAAACCATAGGGGGCGACATGGCTTCGACGTGGGTAGCGAAACCTTAAGTGCATGTCGAGGACTGTACACCTCGTAAAACCTACAGAAAAAAAGTATTCGCAAATGACGAAAACTACTCAATGGCTCTAGCTGCTTAAACACAGCACCATTCCTTTGACCATCTGTGCTTATGCGGGTGGAGTTCAGCTTGCTGAACGCTCAGAGGTCATTTACATAAGATCGCACTGAAGTCTGTCCGGTATGGATGTGCTAAAACCTTACGGAATCGTTAATAACTTTCTTGGCTCGTCGGGTGGTTGTTAACTAAATTAAAGAACGAGATAAACATGTAGACCTTATGGCGGAGTGCTTGCGGACGGGGGTTCAATTCCCCCCGCCTCCACCAA
>CANGLL010000042.1 GCA_947454605.1 Methylococcaceae bacterium
GTAAATTGGGCTGATATTTCTGGATCTTGTTGGGTTAAGGCTTCAATTTGTGCTGGTCCATTAACCTGAACATCTTTACCAAACTTATAAACCGTAATGTTTGGATTGTAGCTACCATCACAAATCGTTTTGTCCATTGTCCCAGCAACGCCAATCATACTGAGATTAGTACGGTTAACAGGGGTCATGGGTTCAATTAAGACGAACTCTTCGGAATCATTACAGTTTCCAAAGTCCATCGTTTGATAATACGGTTGTACCGGCTCTCCCCTTACGTTAGCTTGAGCCCAAGTTTCCGCTTGTTCATAAAATAATTCTGGGCTTTGCTGATGGTATTTCGCATACATTTTCATTTGCAGATAATACAAATCTCGCGGATAACGAAGATGTTGTTTTAGTTCTGCAGGCATTTCCGTTAGATTTTTAAATAAATGCGGATATGCGTTGTTATAGGCGTTAACAATGGGGTCTTCTGGATCTGAGATATAAAAGTCTACATCGCCATCATAAGCATCAACCACAATCTTGATTGAGTTACGAATGTAGTTAAAGTTTTGTTTCCCATCTAAGAACGCATAATTAAGGGGTTGAGATATGGGGTATTTATCTGAAACGGTATAAGCGTCTTGTATCCAGTAAAAACGATCTTTATTGATGACTAAGTAAGGATCTTTATCTAAACGTAAGAAAGGTGCAATTTTATTAACTCTTTCAGTGATATTACGATGTATTTTGACTTTGCTTTCGTTACTAATGTTGCTCGAGAAGAAAATCTTTTCATCTTTAAGGTATAAGGATAGCAAGCCTTTTCTAAACAAAGAAGGCATAGAGATACCCCCTTCACCATGATACGGTAAAGTGACACTCGGGTCAGAACTAGCGATATCTTCGATATTGAGTTTATTTGGGACTATTGCGTAATCATATTTTTCTAGTCCGTAATATATGTCGGGTGTTTCGACTTTAAATCCGACATCAGAATTCATGTTTAAGTCACGTAAATACCAGACTAATGGTTTATTAGCATCTTGTGCGGCTGGCGTAACAGCGGCACCGTAGCCATGGGTATAACGTAAATGTATGTTTTCCCAATTTTGCGCTCCTAGAGGCAGTTTTGTGGTATTCACTTCTCGTGCCGCTAAATTAACTTGGCGGGTATGGTCTAAAATAAAATAGCGATCTTCATCGACAGAAAGTATTTTGTAATAGGGTCTAATTTCCTGTAGTTGTTTATAGCTATCGACAATATATTCTCTGTCCCAGACTGGAATATTTTCAAAGCGTTTTTGGGTGCCCCAAGTTTCAATGTCCTGAGTTGCGTTAAGCTTAATTGAGACATCGACGGTATTGATTTTATTTAATTTGTAGGCCGCAAGCGTTGCGTCTATGTTTTGTTGCATATACGCTTTATTGCTCGATACGGGATTCGGATTAACGAAAAATCGATTAATGGCGTTTGGAATAAAGTTAATATGCGGTAAGGCTATTGCCCCTAGAAAAAGAGCGAGGGAGATAAAAAATGGTTTTTTAACGCTGTGTTGAGGTGAGAAGATAACTAGCGCCAAAGAAACAGTGGTTGCTATAAAGGTAATGATCTCTAGCCAAATAACTTTTAAATTATAAAAAATCTCTAAAAATCCAGGGCCATAGAAAATAGGTTCATGGGTTTCTGTATAAAGTAGGCTAAAGCGTTCAAGCATGAAGCCCCAAATAACAAAGCCAACCACAAAAGTTAATAAAATGGATAAATGAATCTTAACGGCGAGCGGATATTCTTTGCTTTGATTAGGAATAAAGATGTGTTCCAACCAATATAACAAGCCAATACCCGAGAACAATACGCCAGCTGTGATTAGTAGTTCTTTTTGGATGAGTACAAATAATGGGTAAGACAGCATATAAAAACTGATGTCATTGCCGTAAACGCTTTCTTTAACGCCTGAGTTGTTCCCAAAAAAGAAGAGTAGAGCGGTTTCCCATTCGGTATAAAAAGGAATGGCGATAAAAATAGCTAGCGCTAAAGAGATTGGCGTATAAACCTTTGCTGAGCCATTCATGAAGACGTCTGCAAAGCGTTGAAACTTTTGATGACGATCGGCATTTTCTTCGATTTCAGCAGAGGCTGAAATGCCTAAATATCGTGAAGCAATCCAGAAGTGGAAAAAGAATATGGTAAAAAAGAAAAGCGTTACCCCTCCAGAAAGGAAAAATTTATAGAGTAGTCTTTGCCAGAAATAGGGCTCCAGTTTTAGAGATTGAAACCACCAAAGGTCAACAAACAGATCAAGAAAGATAAAATGGAATGCGATAAAGATAATGATCGCAATGAGCAATAATGCACCAATAATCGCGGGTAAAAACTTCATGTTCCGCATAGTATCCTCAAATAGTTATAAATGTTAACGAGGGTGGGGTTTTTGTCGCTATTCTAACACCCAATAGGGACTTAGTAATGTTTTAGACATGCTGGATGGGGGCTTAAATGATAAATGGCGCGCAGATAACATGGGTTTTTTGCGTGTCTCTGCTCCAAATGAGTGCATTGACTGATTATGGTCTTTAAAATCGACTCATGATGGAGCGTAAAAAGGTTAGATTAGAGAGTTTAAGGGCGGTAGTACTTAATCTGTAGCAGGTTTTTATGGGTTGGCATGGTAACTGCTTTAACCATTACAAAGTTCATTCAATCTCCTGTGTGTTGCCACTATGAGGCGCTTAAATTAGTTAAGTGCCTTTTTTTTGTATTTCTGTTTTATTAGACTGTTAGTGCCTTAGAGCTAATTAAATCAATGGTAAATCTGAATCGTCAGGGCTTTCTTCAACTCCCGCTTGTTGATTAATATGTTTAGGCAGGCTTTTCTTTACCTTAACACCTAATTCAACAAAGCTATTGGCTTGACGTATTAAATTACCATTACCTTGAGTAAGTTTGTTCATGACACCTTCATAAGTGCCTTGTACGGTATTTAATTGTTTGCCTAATTTATCAAGGTCTTCTACAAAGCCACGGATTTTGTCATATACCACACCCGCTTTATCAGCGATGAGTTTGGCATTTTCATTTTGTCGTTCGTAGCGCCAGATATTTTCGATAGTGCGTAAGGTCGCTAATAAAGTAGTGGGAGTGACAACAATAATGTTGTGTTCAAAGGCATCGGTAAATAAGCCTTCATCTGCTTGGAAGGCAGCAATAAAAGCGGCCTCTATTGGCATAAATAACAAGACAAAATCTAACGATCGTAAACCTTTTAAAGCTGAGTAGTCTTTTGCGCTTAGACCTTTAATATGGTTACGGACCGCGTCAGTGTGTTGTTTTAAATAAAGTGTGCGTTCATTATCATCTTCCGAAGCGCAGTATTGCTCATAAGCAATTAGAGAGACTTTAGAGTCTATGATGATGTCTTTATCCTCCGGTAGATGCACAATCACATCGGGTTTAAACAGACGATTGTCTTCATCCCTAAAAGAGCCTTGGGTGTCATATTCAATGCCCTTACGAAGACCAGAGCGCTCTAATACCGTCTCTAAAATCATTTCGCCCCAATTGCCTTGGGTTTTCTTATCGCCTTTTAGGGCTCGCGTTAGATTTAACGCTTCTTTATTCATTTGAGCCGTTTCGTTTCTTAATAGTTTGATTTGTTCAGTTAAAGAGATGCGATCTTTGTTTTCATTGTCATAGACTGTTTCAATACGTTGCTTAAACTCTCCTAATTGTTCACGCAAAGGTTTAACAATATGATCCATACTGGCTTTATTGTGCTCAGTAAATTGTCGGTTGCGTTCTTCAAAAATCTTACTGGCTACATGTTCAAATTGAATGCTAAGGCGCGCTTCTGATTCTTTTAATAAGGTTAATTTTTCTTCCGCATTTTTGACTTGCTCATGCATGCGAGTTTCTAGTTCAACATGAATGTTTTTTGCGTCAAGATAACGTTGCTGCAAGGCTTTGTAGTCAGCATTTAGTTGCTGAAATTGTTTAAGTCGTTCTTCTGATACAGCTAATTGAGTTATTAAATCGGCTAGTTTTGTTTTGTCTTTAGTATTTAAAAGCCACATAGCGATGGCACCGATGAGGAATCCGATTCCTATCCAAACAAGCTCTGGTGCCATATCTAATAAAGTCATCGTTTAGTTGCTTATAGGTTTTTAAATACTGATTCGGCAATGTCCAATGTTTTTTCTATATCGGCATCCGTATGAGCCGCGGAAACGAAACCAGCTTCAAATGCTGAAGGTGCTAAATATACCCCTGCGTTTAACATGGCGTGAAAAAAACGCTTAAATAGGGCTTGATCGCATTGCATAACTTGTTTAAAGCTAGTGATTTGGGGTTCAGCACTAAAGAAAATTCCAAACATACCGCCCACTTGATTTGTACTTAAAGCAAAGCCCGCTTTCTGCGCGTGCTCTTTTAATCCGGTGGTTAATTTTGTTGTTTTTAACGTTAAGCTTTCATAAAAACCGGGTTGCGCAATGAGCTCTAAGGTTTTTAAGCCGGCCGCCATCGCAACGGGATTTCCTGACAGGGTACCTGCTTGATAAACAGGGCCTATTGGAGCAAGGTATTCCATAATCTGACGTTTTCCACCAAAAGCCCCAACGGGCATACCTCCGCCGATTATTTTTCCTAAGGTCGTTAAATCAGGTTGAATATTATATAAGCCTTGAGCACTATGCAAAGCTACTCTAAACCCTGTCATGACCTCGTCAAAAATTAACACACTGCCATGTTCATCACAAACCTGACGCAGTGTTTCTAAGAATCCGGGGGCGGGTGGAATGCAGTTCATATTTCCTGCAACGGGTTCTACGATGATGCCCGCGATTTGATCACCTATTTCTTTAAATAAAGTGCGGACGGCTTCGGCATCGTTAAAGGTTAAGGTGATGGTGTCTGCTGCAACAGAGGCAGGCACTCCCGGTGAACTAGGTACCCCAAAAGTTAAGGCGCCAGATCCCGCTTTGACTAATAGAGAATCTGAATGTCCATGATAGCAACCTTCAAATTTAACGATTTTATCTCGACCTGTGTACCCTCTCGCTAGGCGAATTGCACTCATGGTTGCTTCTGTACCTGAACTGACCATTCTGACTAAATCACAGGAAGGAACTAACTCACAAACCCGCTGTGCCATTAGGGTTTCTATTTCAGTGGGCGCACCAAAGCTTAAACCTTTTTCTGCGGCGACTTTTACAGCATTGATCACTTCTGGATGGGCATGGCCTAAAACCATGGGGCCCCATGAGCCAACGTAATCAATATATTGTTTTCCAGTGCTGTCTGTTATGTAAGGCCCTGTGGCATGGTCAATAAAAACGGGAGTGCCGCCAACACCACTAAATGAACGTACTGGAGAGTTAACTCCGCCAGGAATAAATTGTTTAGCGTCAGAAAATAATACAGTTGCTTGGGTCATAATGTGCTTTTTTAAGGTTACAATTGGGGTTGTAAGAATAAGGTAACTTTATCATGATTGAAAGCTATAGGCGTGTTCGCAACTATAAAATTATTACCTTTTCTGGGTGTTTATTTTAAGGAGGGATGTAAATATGAAATCGAGAGAACGACGACATGGCTTAGTGGTAGTTAATACTGGCGAGGGAAAGGGTAAGTCCTCTAGTGCTTTGGGCATGGTATTTCGGGCGGCAGGCTGGGGTATGAACATCTGCGTGATTCAATTTATAAAAGGTCAATGGCAAACTGGTGAGCAGAAAGCGGCGACGCGTTTTGATAACATAGAATGGCACGCTTTAGGAGATGGTTTTACTTGGGACACTAAAAACCCCGAACAAGACATTAAAACGACGCAAGCCATTTGGGAATTAAGTAAAGAAAAGATTCGTTCTGGCGAGTTTGATGTAGTGTTGTTAGATGAGATTAATTATTGTTGTGGATATGGTTGGCTGGATGGACAGGAGATAGCTGATTTTATCAAGAATGAAAAACCTTCGTGGAGCCACTTAATTTTAACTGGTCGTAGTGCCGCATCTGAAGTTATCGCAATAGCGGATACTGTTACTGAAATGACATTGATTAAGCATGCTTTTGAGCAGGGTATTAAAGCTGAACAAGGTATTGAATTTTAATATCAATACTAAATTTAGATAGGCATATTGCGTGAACAAATAGACATTTGTTTTTTGCAATCCTTTAAAGTTATTGTATAAGGTATCCTTGAAAAGAATTCACTGATGTTATTGCCTAGCGAAATTCAAAACGCTTATTACTTTTATTGAGAAACGTATTTTATGGAAACTTATTTACCTGTTATTAATCAATATTATTCTGATTGGTTGGCATGGGTGCTTATCAATCAAATTAACGCGGGTATAACCGCGGGTGTTGTGTTTTTAACAACGGCAATGTTGTATAGCTTGAGAGTAGGTTTCTTAAAAAGAAGAATTCGCATCAATGATAAATTGTATGCTGCAGAAAAAACGAATTTGTTGGAGCAAGTCTCGAAAACTCAGCAAGCATTAAAAGTAATAGAAGACGAGTTAGTCGTTAATACCGAGCAAATGCAACAAGCCCAAAAGACCGCCGAAACTGAAACTGAGCGGGCTAAAGATCATGAAGCATTAGTTAATCTGCGTAACGAACAAATTTCAAGTTTGATTCAATCTTTAGCGACTCGATTTGATTTGGGTGAGCGTCCTGTGCCTATTATGGATGATATTAAAGCTGAAGGTTTGTGGCAACAGCATGACCGAGTGACTAATTTATTGGCCACGCGTTTACAAAGTGAACAACAAGCAAAAGCGCAATTGGATCAAGCTTATCAAGTTGAAACTTTACAACGTAGAGAGTTAGAAGCATTAAGAGACACATTACAAACGACTTTGGTCTCGCAACAAGATCAACTTTCAAAATTAGAACAGGCGCTTGAAGATCAAAAGTCGATAGCAAAAATCCAACAAGGTAGAGCAGAGCAAGCAATCACAGAGGCTTTAGCTCAGAGCCAAGGAGAGTTGGCGCGCATTCCTTTATTAGAGCAACAATTACAGGCGACTTCTAATAATCAGCAACAGTCTGCTCAATTACAAGAAGCTTTGGTCGCTAAAGACCGTTTAATTGCAGAGTTGGAAAAGAAGAAAGTAGAGTCAGTGGTAGAAGCAAAGCCTCAGCAGCAGGAGGTTATTGAACCAGCACCCACAGTTGTTAGTGTAACGAATAAGGTTTCAGAAAACGTATCGATACCTGTAGAAATTAAAGAAGATTCATCTGCAACGCCTAAAGAGTCTGGCTTATCTTCTAAATTTAAGGGGTTATTCGCTAAAGGACCTGAGAAAGTCGTAGAAGTTAAAGTAGATTTACCAGAGAGTGAGACAGTAAAACCTGAGGTAACGTCTGCTTCTTTAGAAATAGCTCAACCTAAAGTAGTTGAGCAACCGGTTAAAGAAGATAGATCGTTGGGTTTGGGTAAATTGAAAGGCATGTTCGGGCGCGGTAAAGCAGAAGTTGAGCCGGCCCTTGTTCAGGCTCCTGTTGAAAAGATATCGGAGCCAGTTAAGGCAGAAGTACCCGTGCCAGTTGTTGAAGTAAAAGAACCTTCTTCTGGGTTTTCTGGAAAGTTTAAAGGCTTATTAGGTAAAAAAACGGTTGAGTCGGTTGAGGAATCTGTGTCTGTTGAAGTAACAGTCCCAGCAGTTGAGCGTAAAGTTGAGCCTGAGATAGTGTTAACTCCAGATGTAGAAATAGAACCTTATGAGCCTGCTCCTGAACAAAATTCAATTGATTTTGTAAAAAATGATATTGCTAAAACAAAAGCGATGATTAGTGGTTTGTTTGGCAAAAAGAAATAGATTAAATAGCGCGTGATAGAACAAATAAATGCAATTTTGCCACAAACACAATGTCGTCAATGTAGCTTTAAGGGTTGTCGTCCTTATGCTGAAGCCATTGCTTCAGGCTCCGCAGATATAAATCAATGCCCTCCAGGCGGAGATGCGGGTATTGAACAATTAGCTAAGATACTGTCTGTGCCTGTTAAGCCACTAAACGCAGCGTTTGGTGAGCATAAGCCAAGGCAAGTCGCTTTTATTATTGAAGAAGATTGTATAGGATGTGTTAAGTGTATTGCGGCATGTCCAGTTGATGCTATTTTGGGGGCGGCTAAATTTATGCACACTGTGATAGCTTCAGAATGTACAGGCTGTGAACTGTGTGTATCCCCATGTCCTGTTGATTGTATTGAGATGCTTGAAGTTGAGCCAGTTGTTGAAACTGAGTTGGATTTTTTTAAAACCCAGAAGTATGCTAATGCCCAGATAGCCAGAAGTCGTTTCGAGGCAAAAAATCTGCGAATAAAGCAAGAAATTCAAGAAAAAGCCGAGCGCGCTAAACAAAAAAGAGCCGCGCTACTCGGTTTAAAATAGCTTTAAGCGATTAAGCTAGCGAGTTCATATAAAGGTGGCAAGATAACCATCTTTGCCATCTGTAGGACCATTAATGCCGCTAACGGCGATAAATCAAGGCCACCCAAATAGGGGATAACACGTCTAAAAACATCTAATACAGGTTCTGTGATGGTTCTTAATACAGAGTCAGCAGAACTAAAGGTGCCTGTATTTACCCAGCTTAGTAGTGCTCTAGCAAAAATGCTAAATACCAATACATTGAGTAGCATAGAAATTATTTGGGCAACAGATGTAATGGCCAATGCACCAATATTAATCATGCCTCCATCCAATAAAAAGCGAATTGAAGCATCCGATAACATCTGTAATGCCAATATGAGTATCAGTGATGCGGTATCAATTCTACCTACTGAAGGTACAAATCTACGTAATAACTTTAAAGGTGGATGCGTTATTTTGACTAAGAATTGCAGAATAGGATTGTAATAACCGGCACCACCCCATTGTAATAAGAAACGCAATAACACGGCTAAAATATAAAGAGAAAATACACTGTCTATTAAAAATATCAGTGGATCAGTAAAGTAGGTTGAACCCATTAGCTTTTCTCCGCGGGTTTTGACATTTCAATGGATCGATCTCTGGCTGCATGTAAGGCTTTTGATATTAATTCCCTAAAGCCACCTGCCTCAAAAGTTTCGATGGCTTTTTGAGTAGTGCCTCCTGGAGAGGTTACTCTTTTACGCAATTCTTCTGGAGATTCAGTTGATTCTAAAGCAATCTTTGCTGCTCCTAGGGCGGTTTGTTGTACTAAGAGACGAGCGGTTTTTTTTGTAAGCCCCAGCTCCATAGCGGTTTTTTCCATGGCTTCCATTAAAAGAAAATAATAAGCGGGTCCGCTACCAGAAACTGCGGTAACTGCATCCAATTCACTTTCTTCTTCAACCCATAGGGCAATACCAACAGAACGCATAATGCTTTCTGCTAGATCATGCTCAGCAGCACTGACTTTAGGGTTGGCATGTAATGCTGTGGCGCCGGTTAATACCAGAGCGGGTGTATTAGGCATGCAACGTACAATAGCAATGTCTGAGCCTAACCATTGACTTAGACTCGATTGACTAATACCTGCGGCAATTGATACGACCAGTGATTTGTTTTGCTGTATTAATGGTGCGGCCTTTTCAGCAACATCCTTTAGTATCTGAGGTTTTACAGCTAAGACAACAACATCAACCGCATTAATAACTTCAGAATTTTCAGTTGTTGTGTTTACCGCTAAGTTATTAGCTAAGTTTTTTAAACTGTCTGGGTTAATATCTGAAACCCAAATATGTTGAGAAGAATGACCACTAGCAATTAAGCCGCTGATCAAGCTAGAGGCCATATTGCCCCCACCGATAAAACCAATTTTCTGTGTATTCATTTTTAATAAGGGTTGCTTAAGTTAAACATATTTTAACCTATATAAGGCCAGCACAATAATTCGCAAGTGTTTTCCTATAAAATGCGTAAGTGAAAGACACATTTGTAAAACATAATGGCATGATTGAAACTATCTACATAGAAGAAAATATCTTACAGCATCCACGAGTATTAGAGATTTTGGCGCGATTTCCAAAGGCTAATAAAATAACCTGTGGCCGTTATGGGGAGGTATTTAATCCTAAAGCGCAGAACTTTAGACTGCAAAAACAAAAGCCAGCTTTAATATTGGCGGAGAAATATAAGCATTTTACGATGCCTGCCCCTGCTGGGTATGGTGTAGGTGCTGAGCATAATTATTATTTCTCACACATGCTTAATTGTTTGTATGACTGTCGTTATTGTTTTTTACAGGGTATGTATCAGTCCGCTAATTATGTGTTGTTTGTTAATTACGAAGACTTCCAAGCCGATATTAAAGTGCGTTGTGCAGAGTTTTCAGGCCAACCAGTGCATTTCTTCTCGGGTTATGATTGCGATAGTTTAGCCCTAGAGCCTGTGACGGGGTTTGCTGAGCAATTTCTGCCAGTTTTTGAGCAGATCCCAAATGCGTGGTTAGAGTTGCGCACTAAAAGTACTCAAGTGAGAAGTCTACTTAATAGAGAACCCTTTGGGCGTTGTATTGTGGCCTTTAGTTTAAATCCGGATGAAATTGCCACTAAAGTAGAAGATAAAGCCCCTACTTTAGAACGACGGCTTGAGGCTTTGTGCAAAGTGCAGGCTCAGGGTTGGCAAATAGGTTTACGGTTTGATCCACTTATTTATCAAACGGGTTATCAAGCCCAATATCAGCGATTGTTTGAACAAGTATTTTCTAAAATTAATTTGGCGCAGTTACACTCGGTCAGTTTAGGGACTTTTAGATTGCCAGAAAGCTATTTTAAGAAAATGCATAAACTGTATCCAGAGGAAAAATTGTTCGTGAGCCCTCTCAGCAGTCAGAACAGAATGGTGTCTTATCAACACGCAATTGAGCAAGAAATGATGAGTTATTGTACCGGGCAACTATTAAGTTACATTCCATCGTCGGTGTTTTTCCCATGCATGCTTTAAAACGCACAATTTTAGTTACAGGCGCTAGTTCGGGTATTGGCTTAGCTGTCGCAGAAAAATTATTACAACAAGGTCATACCGTACTGGGTATTGCGAGGCGGCTGAATCAAATATTAGTGGAGTACTCTGACTTTGTGCCGATAGCCATGGATTTAACTCAATTAGATGTTTTAACCAAGAAAATAAAAGAACTACAGCTCGCTTATCCAACGATTGATGCAGTCATTTTTTGTGCAGGCAAGGGACAGTTTGGCGCAATAGAGCAGTTCTCTTATGAGCAAATTGATGGCTTAATGACGCTTAACTTCACAAGCCAAGTTCATATAACGAAAGCTTTATTGCCGGATTTAAAGCGCAAATCCCAGAGTGATTTAATTTACATAGGGTCTGAAGCGGCTTTAAAAGGCAGTCGTAATGGGGCTTTATATTGTGCAAGTAAATTTGCTTTACGTGGGTTTACGCAAGCACTAAGAGAAGATTGTGGTAAAAGCAATGTGCGGGTGAGTTTAATAAATCCGGGGATGGTAAAAACACCTTTCTTTGATGAATTGAGTTTTGAGCCGGGTGATCATATAACCAATAGCATTGCCTCAGACGATGTCGCAGAAGCCGTTATCTATGTTTTAAACTCATCTACTAACATCGTAATTGACGAGATTAATTTAAGTCCTTTGAATAAGGTTTTTAAGTTTAAAACTTGAAGATATTTTACTGACTTCTATTAAAGCACATATTATTGATAACACGTCCTTGTGTTATTAAATTGTTGAAAACGTGTTATCTGATAACTTTGTGTCCACGGCCAGCCATGCAGTTGTTATAAGCGCTTTTGTATTTATCTTCTGCGCTTAAACCTTTATAAGCTCCACCACCTAAACCACCTACGGCAGCACCTAAAGCAGCACCTGTTCCAGCGTTACCCGTAATTGCACCTAAAAGAGCTCCACCTGCGGCACCTGCTAAAGCGCCAGTACCTGCACCGATTGCTGTTTCAGTAGCTGTGCCACCTGAAGCTTGAGATGCTAATTGTTTGCATTCAGTCATATCTTGAGTAATTCTTGAGGCATTTGGGTCGTTGTAGGCATCTACGGTAGGTGTCCATCCACCTTGACTAGCGCAGGCTGTTAATAAAATGCTACCGATTAAAACACTACTGGTTCTTAATTTATTCATATTGGTTACCTTTGAAAGTTGGAGATGAACAGGAAAGCGCATTATAACTCTCTTAATACGTATACAGGTGGCTTATTAAGCACTTGTTTAACGCCTAAGAGTCCTACCAAGCTGAAAAATAGTGCACTGATAAAGGGAACTATAAGACTTATTGTTAGGTTGGATTGATATTCTATAGCCATCACTCGGGTGTACAAAGCATAAATTATAGCCTCAGTTATTATCACCGCTAAAAGACCGGATATTAAGCCCAACACTCCAAACTCTATCCATTGAGTTTTTCTTAAGAAGGATCGTTTTGCGCCAAAGGTGCGCATGAGTGTCCCTTCGTAAATACGATTATCTAAGGTCGCATAAATAGCGGCAAATAAAACGGTAAATCCGGCCATTAAGGCAAAATAGAGTAAATAATTGATAGCTTGCGTGAGTTGTTTTAGCAGGATTTTAAATTGTTTTAGAATCAAATCAACCTCTAAAACCGTCGTGCTGGGGTACTTTTTAACTAATGTATTTAATAGGTCTTTTTTAGCTTCTGGCAAATAAAAACTGGTGATATAGGTGCTCGGAAACGCATCTAAACTACCGGGTGAAAATACCATGTAAAAATTAGGCTTCATGGTGTCCCATCTTAATGCCCGAAGACTGGTGACGGTCGCATAGACTAATTGATTATCAATCGAAAAGGTGAGTAGATCACCTAAGTTTATCTTTAAATTATCCGCTAATTTTTGTTCTACAGAGACACTGACTGTCTGTGTGGGAGTCCACCACTGTCCTGCGACTAATTTATTGTCTTCGGGTAACTCTTTGGTCCACGTTAAGCTGAGTTCTCTGTGGGTTGCATTGTCACCTTGAGAATCTTTACTGACAAATTTTTGCACGGGTGTGTGGTTAATTTCCGTTAATCGGCCTCTCACTACCGGATAAAATTGACTGCCTTGTATCGCGTCTTGTTGTAAGTCTGCTTTAAAGGCTAACTGTTGTTCGGGAAAGATATTGAGTGCAAAGTGGTTGGGTGCATTTTCAGGTAACTGTTGTTGCCAATTATTGATTAAATCAGTTCGCACGGTAAAGCTCAGTAGCATGGCGGCTAAGGTTAAGCTAAAGGCTAAGATTTGGCTGATTGTCGCCTGTCGGTTTCTGATTAAGCCTTGTAGGCCAAACCGCCAAGTTAAAGACATTTTGGGGACTAGAGAGGCTGTTAGGTTTAATAAACCATAAATAAGTACACTGAGTACTAGTAAAGTGATTAAGCCTGTGCCTAAGACGGTGGCCGTCATTTTTACATCGGTGGTATAGCGCCAAATTAATAAGCCGATAATAGTGATAGATAGGCTGTAAACGAACCATGTGCTGATCGGAAGTGGCTCTAGATCTTGTCTTAAAACGCGTAAAGGTGCGACGTTTTTTAATCGTATAATGGGCGGGAGCGCAAAGGCGAGTAAGACAATAATGCCGATACTAAAGCCAAACCCTAGGGCCGATAAATTGGGGTTTGCGATTTGTTGTGGCAATAGGTCTTTTAGTAACTTAAATAAACCCCGTTGTGCAAACCAACCCAGTAAGCAGCCAATCGCGCTAGTTAATAAGCCTAAGATAAGAAACTGACTGCAATATAACCAAAGTATTTCCCTCTGTTGACAGCCTAAACAGCGTAATAAGGCGGTGGCATTAAAATGCCGTTGGGTATAGCGTCCTGTGGCCATAGCGATGGCGACACCTGAAATTAAAATAACCAGAATACTCGATAGCCCTAAATACCGCTCTGCTCGAATTAAGGCGGTACCTAATTCAGGACGATCTTCATGAATATCCATGATTTTTTGAGAGGCTGTTAATTGCGGTTGTAGCCATTGTTTAAAATTAACGATCGCTTCTTGATCACCGCTAAACTGAAAGAAATAATGCACATGACTGCCTGGTTGAATAATGCCGGTGGCTGTTAAGTCTGCGTCATTCATCATGACGCGAGGTGAGAAACTATACAAATCACCTTTTTTATCGGGCTCATAAGTAATAATGTTGCTGATAATTAGCTGCTTTTCCCCAACGGTTAAGATATCTCCTAGGTTGAGTTTAAGCGCAGATAGAATCCGTTTTTCTACCCATACACTGCCCGCTTCGGGGCCTGCATGCGTAATGGTTTCTGAGTTGTAATCTGCGCCTGTTGTTTTTAATAGGCCACGTAAAGGATAAGAACTACTGACGGCTTTTACACCCGCTAATAGCAGTTCATCATGTTCAATTAATACACTGGGGAACTCAACGGTTTGAGCGAGTGCCAAATTAAGGTGTTTCGCGTGAGATTGCCACTTAGTTGGAATGGGAGTGGGGCAAGCAATGACTAAGTCGGCAGCTAAAAACTCAGCAGCTTGCAAGGTCATGGTGCGCTGTAAGCGATCAGAAAACAAAGAGATCGCGGTCGAGCTCGTCACGGCAATTAACAAGGCTATGATGAGTATGGTTAATTCGCCTGAGCGACTA
>CANGLL010000043.1 GCA_947454605.1 Methylococcaceae bacterium
GTGTTGGCTCAATTAGACCAAGATCCACTTTCTCATAGTTCTGAAAGCTTTTAATAGCTTCATTTAACGAACCTAAGTAATAACCACGCACATTGCAACTTAACTTTTTTTGTGTAAATAAGTTCCCAAGATACTTACCCAATCGTTGTCGCGTCACGATTTCATAGCTACCTACCTTGTTAGTATTAATCCATCGGATATAACTATCATATAGATCCTTAGATGAAAGTGATTTTTCCCAATGTAAGCTATCAGAAATTAAATTAAACCCAAAAGACCCTGCGGAAAAACTATCCACCAACCATTTACCTACAGAGCCAAGCGAGTGTAGACGCTGCTCCTTTAAACCATCTGATTCGGGTATTGCACTAGGTGAGAACCCAGAGATATCTCGGTTCAACATGTCATACAAGAAAGCAGATTTAACAGCGTTATCGTTGCATACCTTAGTAAGATCCTTAAAGTATTGAGCATCCCCTCTACGCGCATTCGACACATTCAAAACGCAGTATCTTCGTTCATCTTTACTGGCTGGGACAGCATGTTCATTATTTGTCGCCATCACAATCTTTAAACAATTGGGATGTTCTACAGCATCAAGACCTTTACGTTCTATTACGACAGTTGGTTCGGTAATTAACGCTTTTAAGACACCTTCCGTTTTTTTATCACCAGAAAAGAACGCTTCATCTGCAAAAACAAAGCAAACATCTGCTAAATGGCTATTAAAATTACCCACTAAGTGACGAGATTGACTCATGTGTATACCATGATCACCCCAAAAACTGCCGAGATAATGCCCAAAAATACCTTTACCTACGCCTTTTTCGCCACAAAGCACTGGTGACGCACCTGCTGGTTTATCTGGGTATTGAAAGGTAAACGCGATCCAGTTATACAGATACTCTTGCAATTCTTTATTGCCATCACAGATGATCTTATCAATATGATAATACACTAAGCTGGTATCCGCGCCAGCTATTGGTTCAACAGTATACCCACGCCATGTATTGTAATACTCAGGAGGTAATTTCCTCGCTGGCGCAAATACCACACCACCTGTATAGCAGACACATGCTGGATGTTTAGACCATGCCGTAACCACATCTTGTAAGATCGGTTCACCATCTTTTTTCTTCTCACCCACTTGTATCATTTGATTACCATGGATCAATTTAAGATCATTAATGCTAATAAACTCGTACGATTCTCTGTTTTCATGATGAACACTGGGAGGTACTTTACGCATTACCTTATGTTTACCACCAATTAACGTTTGGGTATGGGCTTTGTTAAATTGTTCAACATGCAGATTTAACTCAATATTCCATTCAGGCAATGTTTCTTTTAATTTAAACACACCACCCCCTTTAGCAAAGCTATGGATAACAGCTTGTTCTTTATCGGTGTAGATAATGGATTTACCGAATATACTGTTATTGATAGGATCAGCACATCCTTTACCGTGATAATCAGTTGGTTTATCGAGAATGGTTTGAACGGTAACTTCTTCACCAGTATCAAGCACAATAATAGTCGACCCGTATAAATCACCATTAATGGCACTTTCTACAAGATAGGCAACGTTTTTGCTCTTCATATTGGTTAAGCACTGCTGCATTTCTTGCGTTTTATCCAGAATATAGTGCTTCTTAACTTCAGCCGCCTCTTCAGCTACCGCTTCTGTTAATGCTTTAACTGTTGCACTAAAAGTTACCCACTCAGCCTCTGATAATGCAGGAATCGATGCGGATTTCAACATATAGCC
Source organism: Methylococcaceae bacterium (assembly GCA_947454605.1). GTDB lineage: Bacteria > Pseudomonadota > Gammaproteobacteria > Methylococcales > Methylomonadaceae > Methylobacter_C. The sequence continues at coordinate 1,769 of CANGLL010000043.1, forward strand.
ATGATACGCATTGAATGATCGATGCTGAGTAATAGCAGGATTTTTAATAATCGCACCCCCTTCAAAAATGGGTTGATTAGAGGTTTTTAATGCCATATCAACCAACGATCTGATCAAAATCTTGCCATCTTTGGTAATAAGAGCATACCCATATCCAGCATTCACACAGCGCACATGCAAGCACTCTAGTACTCTGGGAATGTAAGACGCGTTATCAATCGGTATAAACGTATGCACACCTTTTAACCCAGAGTTAACCCCCTTATATTCAACATAACTGCTGGCAGAACTCGAACTAAACTTGAAAGCTGGCTTCAAATTTGGTTCTATGCGATGAAATGTATGATGTAAATCCTCAAGATTATTAATACCCTTGAATTTATTAATAGAATCCGTATCGATACACATGACACCAGCACTTCTAGAGAATGGGAATAATTCCTTACTACGCGTTGCATCATCAGGGCACTTGCCGGATGTTAATGTTTGATTAACGCCTTGCACAATAAATTCACCAGCCGTCATTGATTCTATATAATCAGGCAACTGATCATAGGGCAGGGTAATCGTTTGATATTCCCCATGCCAGAAACTACCGCACGTTGATTTTTCCACCTTATCATCGACCACATCAATACATTTGGCCGTTTTTTTATCCGTATCGGTGAACTTGGTAAAGCTAATTGATCGTGCTGTACTAGCATCATCCAATTCTGATCTTGATCTATCAAAATCAGCCATGCTTATTGCTGTGTTAGAGCTATATACTTCTTTTGTCATTTTTAATTCCTTATTTTAGTGTTTAAACAAAGAACCTAAAGAAGTCGGCATACTGCAAATTGAACCGTTATAAATACTAATGCGTAATAGTAATTGTTCATTGTAGTAAGCCAGAGTATCTTCCAAGGTTCTCTGGTTCTTTTTTTGTGCAAAAGCACTCACCGACAGCCCATAATAAAATTAACGTGCCATTCATTTCAGGCACTCGCAACAACTCAGATGTTGTTGCGATTGTTAATACATCTTTCCATCCATTCTTCAATTTCGTTTGATACCCAAGCAACAGATCGAGCACCTAAAGCGATTTGTTTAGGAAATCGACCTTCAGAAACTGCTAGATAAATCGAACTTCTTGATAGCCCTGTCAAATCAATAACTTGATCTAATCGTAAAAATTTCATATTCATTCCTCTTGATAGCAATTACAATTAATTATTGTGAGTTTTTATTGAACTCCCTAGTATGTATAAAAAAAGCTTAATTTTTTATCCCGATAATGCATTATCGGTTCTTGATATATAAAATAGTTTCTATATTCAATTTATGAATAAAAGTTTGATTTTTGATACTAAGTCTGAAAAGGAAGTTATTAACTTATTGAAGGAGCAAGAAAATGGCAAACCCCCCATGTTTTTCATAGATAAGTTTACTTGCAAATGTAATGCTGATGGCGATTGGATAGTCGCGTTTCGAATTTCTACAATAAACGATGAAACACAAAAATATGATAAACAGAAGATTTATAAATTAAGGTCGAAATTAGGGGGTATCAGGAGATTTTGTCGATTGAATGGTGTTTTAAGGTTTATGCAAAAAGTTGGTGTAGATCAATTTACTGTATTGACAAATTGATGATAAATAAAAGCAACTAGCGGTTGCAGTAATAATATTTTAGAGCGTCAAGATATTATGCCTAAACTTGAATCGCATATTTTCACTCTTCTAAATACTAACCTCCTTTTTAGGGGAGTGTAGCTAAGGTCTATTGGAACTTTGAGTTATCTCTTTAGCAACTAAGTTATTAAGCCGATCGCCTAAAGCACACCAAGCTTGTGCTTGCTCCTTCTCTAGCTTTTGACGTTGATAAGTCCTCTTCATTTTATTTTCTTCTGTGTGATTTAAACATTTATCGATAACATCTGAACTAATGCCTAAATCACCCATCAATGTAGCACCCGTTCTACGTAAATCATGTGGTGTCCATTTTCCACCGCTCAATACTAAAGCTTGATTACATTTTGAACGATTGCTCATTATGGTTTCTGTTTGTCTTCCACCGATCTGTTTTGTAATAGATTTATCACAAACATGACTAGATCCATCCCTGTTAGGGAATAACCAAACTTCATTGGTAGAAAATTCTTTGAGCTTTATAAATTGCTCTAATGCAAAATCTGATAAGAAAATAGTGTGAGCTTTTTTGTTCTTGCTGTTTTGTTTGGGGATTGTCCATGTCTTATTTTCAAAATCAATATCTAAGGATTTTGCTTTACATAGCTCACCTATCCGGCAAGTAGTTGATAGGCAGATCCAGATAGCGCATTCTGTGGATATTAACAATTTTGCAGAGGGTAATTGTCGTGCTAATGCTCTAACTTCTAATTCAGATAGATTACGTTCTCTTTCAGTGGGTTTTGTTGTTATTTTGGCAATACTTAGGCTAGCGGTTGGGTCAAACTCGATAAAATCACTGTTCACAGCATATCTAAACATTTGTCTAATGAGTTTTAATAGGTTTCTGGCTAGGTGTAATACTTCTCGCTTTTTTAGTTTGGAAATTAATAAAGCAATGTGACCTTTACGAATATCTTCAACGTATAGATTTCCTAAATCTGGTAATACATCCTTTTCAAACATGCGAATGACTTCTTGTTTGTCCTTGCGTTTAATTAAATCGATCTCGCACCAATTCACAAATAAATCTCTAACAGTCATACGTGCTTGAAGTTTAGCTATTGCTTCAAGATCTTCTTGTTGTTGCTGTTTATTACGTTCTAATTCTAATTTTCTTTCGAGTTTAGGGTTAACACCTTTTCTAAGTAGATTTTTAATTTCATCACGTTCTGCTCTGGCTTCGGGTAATGTTTTTGCTCTTAAATCTATCCATTTAGGTTTTTTATCAAATCTATAAGATACTCTGAAAGATATTTTGCCACCATTAGTAATGGGTCTTATACGAACAAATAGACCTCCACCATCTTTGATTAGTTGTTCTGTTTCGGTAGCTTTTAAGTGCGAAAAAGTTAATGGTTTGATAATATTAATTGCCATGTATTTAATTTATTTAGATTTACTTTTGTTTAGGTAAAAGATAAGTTATTAAAAAATCACAGGGTTAGGTTACGATTTATGGGATAACAATTGGGATAATTTTATTTTTGGATTTCTTTAAATGGTATTGTACGTTGTTGGACTAAAATATCAATTATTTAATTGAAAAATAACGTTATTTTAATTTATTTTGAATGTTATGGGATTTAAAAAAACAGAAATTTACTGTTCTGGGGGACAAGGGGTAGCAGGTTCAAATCCTGTCGTTCCGACCAATTAATTCAATAAGTTAAGATTTTGTAGCTTTTGTAAAATATCAAAATAGTGGTTTCGGTACAACAATTTTAATCTGTTGGTCTTTTTGAGAACTTTTTTCAATGATTGGTCAATTTTAGAAATAAGCTATATTTCTAAAATTTAGCATTTACTCAACATTACTTCCGAAAGAACAGGTTAACTATAATTGTTAATATTATGCTGATAACTATTGATGAAGTTATAGGAATGAAAATAGATTTGCTCTCATCAACAATTCGGATATCACCCGGTAATTTTCCAATCCAATTTATGAGGGTAGGTGCGTAGCTCATTACCAATCCAACTGCAATTAAAGTGCAGCCAATAATTATCAATATTTTGCCTTGTATCATTTCAGTCATCTTTCAGAATTTAATGGATCATTAATTTACCATCATATGACTCAGAAAATAATGAGCTTAATTGAGAATCATAGTAAATTAATAAAATCACTAAGAAACACTCCCACCCATACCATCGACAAACGTATTAATAAATTCTTGAATCTTATCGCTAACGAGTTGCAAGATGGTTTTACGTTCTTTAATCAGTGGCTTGAAACTTAAAGAATTAACAATGGCTTGTGATTTTGTTAGTCTTTTATAAAAAACATAGTTCCTAACAAATTGCTCCGGCACCATCTGTTCTTCTTGGCACAATTGTTCAAATGCTTTTCGCTTTCTGTGTGACCAATAATTCTCAAACTCATTAATCACATTATCATTGGGTTTCACGACGGGTAAGTTTTCATTAATGAATTGTTCAATCAACTCACGCTTACTTCGCAATTGAACTTCGCCCTCCACCAAATCAATGATTTCTTTTTGACGCTGATCCTTTGCTCTTTAATGAGCTTTACAACTTTTAATCTAAACGCGGTATCAAATAATATTTTGGCTTTTATTATCTTTACTTACTCATTAAGAGTAATTGATTATATCAACTTATATCAGTATCCGTTTTTAACAGACCTCTAAAATAAAATGTAAAATGTAAAATGTAAATTGTGCATTGAGATAATTATGTCTAGGATTTAATATATAACTGTCAAATAGTTTCAAAAATATTAATACAATTTCTTTATAGCATTCAGTATGTATGGTGCAACATATCTACTTCCATCAGGACTTAAGTGACTAGTATCGTGATAAAGTAAATGACCATCTTTTTGTAAAAAACAATTTTCCTTATCACAAAATAGCTCTGAAATATCAAATGTTTTTATTTGTGGATAATTAATTAAAACACTTTCAACTATAGAGCGATAGTTACTAAAGCCAATAATTTCATCAAATTGACTACGAGGATAAGAACATTGATCAGAGTGTTTAGTGAGCCTAAATGGTCTAGGTGAACATAAATTAGGATCAAAAGCTAATGAAGGATTATCAAATAAAACCAGAACTTTTTTATCTGCCGCAATTAGTGCGGAAAAAGTTCTTTCCATGCCATTTTTAAGTACATCATTACTGTCTTTGTTGGCGGTATTCGTAATATCAATTGCGTCATTAAATGAACAAAGTGGCATATGTGAAAGTACAACTATCTTTATGGTCGAATCTTTAATTATATAGTCATAAGCACCATTTATATTTTTATAACCTCTTTCTCGCCATTTATTACCTTCTCCTTGAGTGAGCGTTGAAACGTTAATGTATGGTGCTGCACCACTAACAGGAAATACGGCAACACCTTCAGTTGGTGCAAGAAGTTCACTAATGCCAGTAAAAAGATGTGCAGCATGAGAATCACCAATTATAGCAATAGCGTTATGTGTTCCCTTTTGTATTTTACAAGGGTGGTCAGTTAAATTTGTCCATTCAGGAAAAAATTGACTACAGTAATTTGCAGCTTCTGTACTTAAGTCTGGGTCATTTTTTTCAAGACGTTTGTAAGTGTAGTATCCTATGCTACCAACAGTAACCATAAGTACAGCTAATACAATCGTGTTTGTATTACTAAAATTTCCAATACGAATGGGCTTTTCAATCAACATATAGGTTAACCAAGCGAGGGTAATCGAAATTAGCACCGCTGCAATACGAATATATGTAGTTGGAGTTTCGCTTTCAACAATACGTGCAAAAGAAAGTAATGGCCAATGCCAAAGATAAAGTGGAAAACTAATCAATCCAAACCATACTAAAATACGATTAGATAAAATCACACGATTTAGCCAGGCTTGAGGGCCCGCAGAAATAATTAACGTCGCTCCTAAAGTGGGTAATAATGCCCAAGTTCCAGGAAATTGGTTTTCTTTGTTGATAAGTAATAATCCCATGCCAATAAAAGTTAAACCAATAATCGCTTGTATATTCCGTAATAAATTGGCGTTTGATTGGAATAGTTGAGAATAGATAAGAGCGTTAAGAAAGGTATTTAGTTTATGATTTTTTTTGGCCAATAAGTCTGGCTTATAGAATGTCATATAAGTTAATGTCGAACCCATTAACAGTTCCCAAAAACGTGTTTGAGGTGAATAGAAAGTAGCTACAGTATCAGAGTGTATCCCTTTGATGTTCAATCCAAAGGATATAATGGCAATAATCAGTGTCAATGATAGTAAATTTAACTTTGCTTTCCATGCGACCCATAACAGTAAAGGCCATATGATATAGAATTGCTCTTCAATACCTAATGTCCACAAATGTAGTAAAGGCTTAGTTTCAGCCGCATTATCAAAATAGCCACTCTCATTCCAAAACACAAAGTTAGACACAAAGCCAGCGCCTGCAGCAATGTGTTTACCTAGTTGTTTATGTTCGTCTGCAAGTAAAGCAAACCATCCAAATGAATAACAAGCAATTAATACTAATAATAATGCGGGGAATATGCGTTTAATACGGCGTGAATAAAACTCAGAAAAACTAAAAGTCCCTTTATCTAAGTTTTCAAAAATGATCGTTGATATTAAAAAGCCTGAAATAACGAAGAAAATATCTACACCAATAAACCCGCCTTTAAGTAAATCTGGGAATGCATGAAAACAAACAACAGAAAGAACTGCAATGGCCCTTAAGCCATCAATATCTGGACGATATTTGGGGTGTGAGAGGTGTGTTGTCATTGTTTCCTGCGGGCATAAGGGCTAATGTTATGTTTATTTGCGCGGATCTAAAAATGGGTATAGATAGGAAAAAGTTTGAAAAAATTGTACACTCATAGAACAGGTTTAACAATTAAAGGAACGGGCTAAGATCTTTGTTGAATAGAGTAAATCAAAACAGAATAAGTTGGCTGACGAACTTGAAAGCAAAATTTCTTAAAGTGAGTGTAAACGTGATGGATAGGAAGAAGCATGATATTTAGTTAATTTTGTTTAAGCTGTACATATTCTTTGCAATTATGAAATAAGTTTAGATTGATATAATCAGAAAAGATCAGATTAAATCTGAATAAACTGAATTGTGATGATGACTATTATGGCCTGTTGTAAGCATTAAAAAGACAGTTTAATAATAGTAAAGCTACTCTTGATAAATTGATAAGGTCTGTTTAAAGAATCGGCACTATTTCACAAATAATAATCGGAGGTTTTTAAAAAATGATAGAAATTACATTACATGATACTAATTTTTCACATCAAGAATATTCCAGTCCTTTTTTGAAATCAAAAAAAATCATATGGAAAAGGGATAATATTAGGAGAAAAATAAACGTCTATACTGATAATTTCATTAAGAAAGAAATAATTGAAATTCCAAAAGATGAGAATTATAACGTTTGTCTTTTATTAGAACCTTATACAAATCCCCCATGGACGGATATATACAGTTACATTAGAACCGATTTCGAAAAATTTGATTTAATTGTGACGCATAATCTTCAATTACTCGGTGATTTAATTGAAAGTAGATCGGATAAATTTTATTATTCTACTAAACATCAGGTTACTTCTTTCGGTCATATTGAAGATGTTGGGCTTCACAAAAAATCAAAAAATATCTCCATGATTTTTTCACATAAAAAAGAATCAGAAGGACATGCAATTAGGCATGCAATTTATGAAAAATATAAGAATGATAATATTATTGATTTTTATGGTAGTGGTGTGGAAAACTTTTCTGGTGAGCGTAGCGAGGGATTAATTCCTTATAAATATTCAATTGCTTGTGAAAATTCATTACAAAAAGGCTATAACAGTGAAAAGATTAATGACTGTTTTTTAACCGGAACAATACCAATTTATTGGGGTTCAAGATTTGCAGACAAACATTATGATGAAGAATCTATTTTTTATTTTTCACCAGATGTGGAAAAAATTGATTTTGATTTCGAAAAATCTTTATCTAATCTTGATGAAATTATCCAATCAATATTGAAAAACGATATATATGAACAGCATTATAATTTCATTAAAAATAATTACGAATATTCTTTATCAAAACTTGTCAGTGAAGATAATTTATTCGATATCTTAAATGAAAAAAAATTTATATGATGTTTGTTCAAGGAATAGACGTATGGGAATTATTTTTATTTTAAAGTTTGTAGAAGTTATGGGTGATTTTTCAGTTTTTTACTTGAAATACAGAAATCAAGCTGCACGTTAAGCTATTATGATGTTTATACATCTTTAAATGAAATTATATATACCTAAATGCCATTCGTTGATGAACTTTTAAATTTTGTAAATGATGTGTTTGTAGAAACAGGCACATTTGAAGGTGATACAGTTTACAAAATAGCAAATAATGAAATTTGCAAACCCTCTAAAATATTAAGTCTAGAATTATCTGATGTTTTTTTTGCAAGGTGTAAAAAAAGATTTGAAAATAAATCAAATATTTTTATACACAAAGCAAATAGTGAATATGATTTATATAATAAAATTAAAGATATTGATACTAAAATTACATTTTGGTTAGATTCACATTGGTCTGGTACTCCAGACGTTGGTTGTGATTATGTAACAATATGCCCTGTATTAGAAGAATTGGATCAAATAAAAAGACATTCTATAGATTCACACACAATTATGATTGACGATATTCGTTTAATGAACAACAGCGACAATAAATACAATGGTTTTTCAGTAACCCTAAATCAAATTCTTTCAAAAATTTATGAAATTAATCCCAATTATACAATTAGATATTTTAACGATCAGATTGCAAAGAATGATGTGTTGGTAGCATGTATTGATGAAAAGCAATGTATTCATAAATATTTAACAAAATGTAAGAGCAATCCTCAGTCTCCGGGCTTTGCTGATTTCTTGAGAGGTACGATTGCTTTGTACAATTTTTCAAAGATGTATGGTTACACATTGTATATTGGCGCCGAACATCCGTTGTTTCAGTTTTTAAAAAATAATAAAAATATTGTTTACACTAACTCCATGACTGAAATAGAGGAGTTTCTCCCCCCATTATCATATGATGATATATTGGTTAGTCTTAATAATATTTTTAAGTCGGGTAGGTCGTTTTCCGTTATGACAAATTCTTTTTATTACGATCTACACGATGGGAAACTTGAAAATTTCGGAGCGATTTCGGAAGACTGTGCAAATTACATTAAGGATATCTTAACCCCATCCAATGAGGTCGAAACGAAGCTATATAATATTTTTAGTACTGTATATAACATAAATATACATGATAATTTTAAAGTAATTCACATAAGATTTGGTGACGAGTTTATTCATAATAATACATATGATGATGGGTTATATGAATTATATTTCGAAAAGGTATCTGATTTAGTAAATCAAAATAAAAATGAAAAATATGTATTGATATCAGATTCATCTAAAATGGCAAATCGCCTAAAATCAGATATACAGGGTCTACTTTATTGGGATAATTCTAAAATTCATTTGGGAGATTTAAAAAATATACAAACTTCATATATATTAGATACTATTGTAGATTTTTTTATAATATCTAAGTCCAATGAAATAATATCAATGGGTGCACCGTCTGGTTTCAGTCGTATAAATAGTCTAATTTACAATATAAGGTATACTCAAGTAAATATTTAAATCAAAACAAGAAGTATTAAACCTATCCAGTTAAGAGGATGCTGAAGCCATTTACGTTCTCCTTTATAAAAAAAATAAAGGATGCCAGATTGAAATGTTAAATTGAATGTGGTCGGGTTAGACGCTTACCTAGTGCCAATATAATTTAATTGAAATAAACTGTTATATGTATGAGTTTTCTTTAATGAACCAGCGTTTTTTAAGTATTTTAGTTACTGGTGGAGCTGGTTTTGTTGGCTCGCATCTTTGTAGACGACTACTATCAGAGGGGCACTACGTAATTTGCGCTGATAATTTATTTAGCGGAAGTAAGTTTAATATTATTGATCTTATTAATAATCCAAAATTCGAGTTTATACGACATGATATTACTTTCCCACTTTATGTAGAAGTCGACCGTATCTATAACTTAGCATGTCCAGCTTCCCCAGTTCATTATCAGTATGATCCGGTACAAACAATCAAAACCAGTGTGCACGGTGCTATCAATATGCTTGGCTTAGCCAAGAGGACGGGTGCACGTATTTTACAAGCTTCCACCAGTGAAGTGTATGGTGATCCGGAAGTTCATCCTCAAAATGAGGCTTATTGGGGTAAGGTTAATCCTATTGGAATTCGATCATGTTATGACGAGGGTAAAAGATGTGCCGAGACCCTCTTTTTTGATTACCAGAGGCAATATGGTTTAGATATCAGAGTGTTAAGAATATTTAATACTTTTGGGCCATACATGCACCCAAAAGATGGTCGCGTCATCTCTAATTTTATTGTTCAGGCATTGTTGAATCAGGATATCACTATTTATGGTGATGGATTACAGACTAGGAGTTTCCAGTACATTGATGATTTAATAGAGGGGATAGTCCTTATGATGGAAAATACAGAAGGGTACTCGGGGCCTGTAAATATAGGTAATCCAAATGAATTCACAATTCGTGAGCTAGCTGAAAAAATAATACAAATGATTCCTGGAACTAAGAGTGAATTAATATTTGAATCTTTACCCTTGGATGACCCACGACAAAGACAGCCAGATATTTCATTGGCCAAAGAAAAGCTAGGGTGGCAGCCCAAAGTAGAGTTATCAGAAGGCCTTTCAAAAACAATTGATTATTTTCGTGATATTTTAAAACAAAATATTTACTAGGACAGTTCATTAAGTAATCTTTTTTATATATAAGCGAATTGTTAAAGAAAATTCTGATATTTTTATGTTCGATACTATACCTGCCCATTTGGGAGATCATAATCATTGTGATTTAATAAAAGATACTTTATTTGAGTTCTTTTTGGTCACTAAATGTAAAAAAATAAGAACGTATTCTAATAATGGATGGGTATCTGGATTTGTCTACTGGATACATAAAATTTATGAAAATCGGTTGGAGTTATTAAATCGATGTCAAATTATTTAAATATATTTATTTGAGGATCAAAAATGAAAATAACTATTTTGGGTTCATGTAGACAGGATTCTCTTTACGGGGAATTTGAAATTTCTAATATACAAAGAGGAATATCATATCCTCATTATACTAAAGAAATAATAGAAGTTATTAAGTTTTGTAAGTATGGACATTTAACGCCAGAACAGACGCTATACACATTCAGAACGCCTATTTTAGAAAAACGACCCATATATTTTTCTGATAATATAAAAAACGATTTCGAAAGTTCTAATATTTTTGTGGTTGAAATAGCCAGTAAAATAGATTATCAGTATGATGGTATTCATGTTCATCACATATCATCTGAAAACGAATATAATACCGTTATAAAAAATGAAATTAAACAAACTATTCAAAGTAAAGATGAAATTGAAGATGATATTATTTCTATAAAAAAATACTTAAAATCGTTAATAATTGTGGGTCATATAGTAACATATGATAGTGGTGATAGATATAATTTATTATGTTGGATAGAAGAAATTTGTAATAAACATAATATTTTATTTATCAATCCCGTAAAAGAACTATTGGTATTGGGTTATGATATAAATAACTTAATAGTAAATGAGAAAGTGATTTCTCATTATAACTATGATGGTCATAATATAATTAAGAAAATTTATAAAAATTTTATTAATAGATTGAGTCCTTTGCACGAAGTCAGTCAAAGTCAGCTATAAATGAGTTAATACGCATAACATAAATGACTCTCAAAGGTATTTAAATGGCGTGGAAAAATCTAGAACAAACAACACTGGTTTATGCGATGCTGATTGCGCATGCCGCCTTAAAAGAGCTCGATGACGTCCATGAGTTAATTGAGTGGTCTCGTGTAGAAAAGATACTTTCTGGCATACATACGAGTAAACGTGGTGAAAAAGCCTGCCCACAAAAATTGTTTGATTAAACGGGCTTATCGTAACCGGCCCTTAACAAAAGAAGATAAGGCGTTTAACCAAATACAGTCGCGTATTCGAAGCACTGTAGAGCGCGTGTTTGGAGTACTTAAGCTTCATTACGCCATGGGTAAAGCGCGTTACCTTGGCTTAGGTCGAAATCGCACACGCGTTGAAATTATGTGCGTAGCCCATAACATTAAATGCGGGTTATCCATTAAGCAGGAGAGGTACGCCTAAAAAGGCGTACACAGAGGAAAATCCCCCTATTTATGACTATAAATCAGCTTGATTTGTCTGTTTTTCGTCGAAGTAAGTTAAAAAATGAGCTTTAGGCCATTGTATTACAGAGATCACCTAATCAAGCAAAGGTCTCAGATTGAAATAGACTTATATGATTAAACTTATTATTTTTGATCTTGACGGTGTTCTTATAGAATCTAAAGACATTCATTATGAATCTTTAAATAAAGCTTTAAATGTTTTTGGTCAAGTTCCGATAACATACAAAGAGCATATTTCCGAGTACGATGGGAAACCAACAAAGACTAAACTTATAATGAGAGGAATTAATAAACTCCTTCATGAAAAATTAATCAACAGAAACAAGAAATCACAATTGAACTTTTAGAACATAAGATAAAGAAAGATGAAAAGTTTATTGAAATTTTTAAAAAATTAAAAGAAGAAGAATTTATTATTAGTGTTGCTTCTAATTCGGTTATGTATACTATTCAGTTAGTTCTTTTTCAAATGGGATTGATGAAGTATGTTGATTATATAGTTTCTAATCAAGATGTTGAATTTGGTAAACCACACCCAGAAATGTATATGAAATGTATGATACATTCAAAGATCGGCCCAAGACAAACTATAATTATAGAAGATTCTTATGTTGGTAGACAAGGAGCATTTAATTCTGGTGCTTATCTTTGTGCTGTTAGAAATCCCGAAGAAGTAACTTATAATTTTAGGCTCTATATGATTTATAGTGGGTGGCACTATATAATAAGATAATGAATAGTGAAACTTTATTTAGCATGGCTTTAGGCTTGCATACACCTTGGCAAGTCAAAGACGTGAGCTTTTCTGCCGATGACA
>CANGLL010000044.1 GCA_947454605.1 Methylococcaceae bacterium
ATAATATCTTTATCATTATCAAATTTTACATCTGCAATCCAACAACCCGCAACGCTCACTTTAACTCCAGGCAAGGTATTAGGACACTCATCTTTACAATTATTTACACCATCATGATCTGCATCAAGTGTTGAACAATCAGGCGCAGCCACTACAACTGGTGCTGGTGGAACAACAACTGGAGCTACTGCAACAACTTCTTCTTTTGGTTTTGCACCAAAAGGCACAACAAATCCAAGATTAACCAACATGTCGTTGAACTCGCTAGGGCCAGAACCTAAGTTGTTACTAAAATTGTTGTTATAGCGGTAACGTACATCACTACGTATCAAGAAGTTATCAGTAATTTCATAAGTAAGGCCCGCACCCGCTTCACCAATAAAACCAGCAGCGCTTTGTCCGTTATGAGTAGTATTCATACCCCCTAAACCTATAACGGTGTATGGTGAGAATGTGCCACGAGAAATAAAGTATTGAAGATCAGCCGTAGCACCTGTCATATCCCATCGACCTGCTCCAGCTTGGTAAGTAGCACTATCACATTCTAATTGGCCATTACCTTCATTCTCAAATCCTTGTCCAGGACAAGTTGTTTTGCCATTAGTATTGTTCAACCCTTGATAAAATCCTTTTACTTCAACATTGAAGTATTTATTAAGCATTTTTCCAAACGCCATACCACCACCCCAACCCGTGTCAGTACCACGATCACCCGCAGGCTTTACATAAGTACCATATGGAGCAACATACCATCTTTTATCTACTAATTCCTCAGATTGAGCCACATTTAAAACAGCAACCCCTGACAAGGCAACCATAGTCAGTAAAAACTTTCTAATCATTATATTCTCCTCAATTTAACTAAAATACAAAACCCATTAACAAAAACCACGCCAGTAGCTTATTGACAACATTTTTTGCAATTATGACACATTAAAATAAAAACACCATATTTTTTATAATTTTAATGTAATCCATTATGTTTTAACACAAGCATCGTTATAATGTTTTCTTGGTCTTCATTAATATCTTGGAAATATCATGCTAAAAACAGTGCATTTACTCTTTATCTTACTCTCTTTAAGTGGCTTTATTGGACGAGTCATCTTATCAGAAATCAAACCCGAACTGCTTGAGCAGAAAGCCATTAAAATCGCGCCTCACATTATCAATTCATTTCTAATAGTCAGCGGGATTAGTCTTGTATTTCAAGGCGACTGGCTCAGCTCTGACTTCGGGTGGATCATTGCAAAAATAGTTGCTCTGTTAGCCTATGTTGGCTTGGGTATTTTAGTACTAAAATTAAAAGGGCAAAACAAATGGTTAGCTTTTGCTGGCGCTCTACTTTGCTTAGCTTACATTGGTGTTGTTGCGGTTACTAAACAAGCTTTCTTTTTTTTATAACCGGTTCTTCAATTATAAAAAATATTCAATCCGACTTACCTTAGTTTCCAACCACTGTAATACTGACTTTGCAGTGGTTAAATCACCTTGATCTTGCAACAAAGCTTTTTGATTGGTAAGTACATCCCATTTCTCAATGAGACTTTTCAACTGCTCACGCTCATTGACTGTGAAATAATATTGATCCATGAGCAGATCAAGAAAAACCTTATTAGGACTTATTTTTCTTAACTGCGCCTGCTTAATAGCTAAATTCAATAATTCTTCAATAACACTCAAATAGTTAGCTATCCATTCACTCACCTGTTTTGCTTGTATATTTTCAAATGAAGAAGATTGATTATCTGAAATCACTTTTAAACAAAACACATATTCACTAGATACAAAACGAGTCGCTGTTTCATAAAAAGCTGACGCCTCCATATCGCTCAGTGAAACAGGATCATAAGCTAGCACCGGCTTTGAAACAGTTTGCACTGTTGCAGGCGAACACGGTAAAGAAAACAGTGAAAAGGGATAATAACTTCGTTGACTATCCGCATCCATTATTTTTGTTATTAAATACAAATCACCTAAAGCAAAACTATGATGCCCAGCAACCCCTAAATTAAGTAAAAATACTGGCTTATTTGAACTCAATAAAGCCTGTGTATAAGCAACTCCCGCCGCCATTGCGCTCTTCCCTAAACCTGTTACAGTTAAGCAAATATCTTTATTTAAATAAACATCGAATGGCTTAATTGCCAACTGTTTCTTCAAGTTAAAGTACTCAACTAAAGGCTTAGCTTCACAAGGCAATGCCACATAGATATATAGTGTATGCGTATATTGTTGAATCATTATCGAGAGGTGTGGCGTGTTTTGTTAGAATTATGTAGACTGTTCTTAGGCGATATATTATTAAATTTAAAGAGTTGCTGACATGTTTATCAATACATTCCCCATTATTTTTACCTACACTCACCTATTTTCGATAGTTGAAGCCAGTATCTTTTTAATCGCTTTATACTTTCTCGTATACTTCTATACTCCTGGCGTTACTAAAAACTGGAGCAAACAACCCGACATAAACATATATGAAACTTTACGTTCCGCATGGCTAGGAAAAGCCCTATTGTGGCAAGCATTTTGGCCTTTTTTCTTACTCGTTAATATTATTTTATTCTATATTGATTACCGGGTATTAAATGTGACTTATACCATTGCAAGCTGGAAAACTGTCCACGGCATGCTACTACTTCCAATTGTATGGTGGACAAATTCAGTTTGGCGATGCTCACAACACACGCATTATAAAATCTATAGCGCTGCCGCTAGAACCTTAACTATTTATTTGTTTTTAGACTATATCTTACGTTTTATTATCAGCACACAATATCCGAACACACTTTTTGATTGCCGGCTTTTAGTCATGGAATATGGAGATTGCTTATAAGCTAGTGTGCATTTTCAACAGCTTCTTCCGCTAACATCCAAGCGGTTTCAGCCTCTTCTAAAGCCTTATCAACTTGAACTTTTTTATCTAACACCTGTTTCAAAATAGCTTTAGAGGATTCAAGATAAATATCAGGATCTGCCAATTGCTGCTCTAATTGACGCTGTTCGTTATGATATTTTTCAACTGCTAATTCGGCCTTTTTAAGCGCATCATATAATGGTTTATTTCTTAGCCTACGCTCAGCATCTAATTTACGCTGATCCTTTTTAGAGATAGTGGTAACCACTTCATCTGCGCCTTTATCTTCGGCTTTTTTTTGTTCAGCTAACCACAGACGATAGTCGTCTAAATCCCCATCAAACGACTGCACTTTTCCACCCGATACTAACAACAATTGATCCGTCACTGAGCGTAATAAATGACGGTCATGTGAAACCACTACAATAGCGCCTTGATAATCTTGCAAAGCGACACTTAAAGCATGCCGCATCTCCAAATCTAAATGGTTAGTTGGCTCATCTAATAAAAGTAAATTAGGATTTTGATAGACCAATAGTGCCAAAACTAGACGGGCTTTTTCCCCACCTGAAAAGGGCCTAACGGGCTCTAATACTTTATCCCCCTGAAAATCAAACCCCCCTAAAAAGTTTCGTAGATCTTTCTCTGTGGCTTGTTTATCCAGTTTTTGTAAATGCCATAAAGGTGTTTCATCAAGCTGTAATTGCTCTAATTGATGTTGGGCAAAATACCCTATCTTTAATGCCTCGGCCTCATATCTCATCCCTGACAAAGGCTGCATATCACCCGCTAATACTTTAATTAAACTCGACTTACCTGCACCATTGGGACCTAACAATCCTATACGATCCCCTGGAGAAATAGATAACCCAGCACTTTTAAGTATGCACGTTGAACCATATCCAATATCTGTTTTATCTAACGACAACAGAGGATTAGGCATCTTATCTGGCTTAGCAAAACTAAAATCAAAGGGGGAATCCACATGCGCCATTGCAATTAACTCCATCCTCTCAAGCGCCTTAATTCGACTTTGAGCCTGCCTAGCTTTAGTTGCTTGAGCTTTAAAACGATCAACAAAGCTTTGAATATGCGCCATTTCACGCTGTTGTTTTAAATAAGCAGATTGCTGTTGGGCTAACTTTTCTGCACGCATACGCTCAAAAGCTGAATAATTACCCGTATAAATCTCTGCTTTTCCCTGCTCTATATGCACAATATGATCAGTAATAGTATCTAGAAAATCCCTATCATGTGATATCAACATTAATGTACCGGGGTACTTACATAACCAGTCTTGTAACCAAATGACCGCATCTAAATCTAAATGGTTAGTTGGCTCATCTAATAAAAGCACATCAGATCGGCACATTAACGCTTGTGCTAAATTAAGTCGCATTCTCCAACCACCCGAAAATGACGCCACGGTGTTATGTTCTTGTTCAGCACTAAACCCCAAGCCATTCATCAAACGTGAAGCACGCGCTTGTGCTGTATAGCCACCAATAATATCTAATGCCGCATGATATTCAGCTTGTTTTAAACCATCATCCACCAACTCAGCTTGTCTTAATTGCTCTTGTAAACGACGATATTCTCGATCACCATCAATAACATAATCGATTGCAGAACAAGCAACGGCTGGAGTTTCTTGTGCCACATGAGCAATCTCAAGATTAGGCGGCATAGAAAAATCACCTTCATCTAAATGCATTTCATTTTTAACAAGCGCAAATAAACTAGATTTTCCAGCGCCATTGGCGCCCGTAAATCCAACTTTTTGACCTTTGTGAATAGTAAAAGACGAGTTAGAAAACAGCACCCTAACGCCGCGACGCAAGGCAATATTTTTAAAATTTAACATTAAGGCTCAAAGTAAAATGGATTACATTCAAATATCTAAATCTGCTTAGTCTTACTGGTTAGGTTCAAATAATAAGTGATATTTTAAGAGATGATTAGAACAAACCGCTTTATGCTCACACTAACAAACAAAAACGCCCGATATAGAATCGGGCGTCAATAAAGGGTGTTTTAATTAGTTGTTGCTGGAGCAGTAACAGCTTCAGTTGCTGGTGCACTTGGAGTAGTCTCAGCTGCTGGAGCTGCCACAGGCGCCTCAGTTGTAACGGTTGTTTCTGGTGCCTTATTTTCTGCAGTTTGTTCTGCGGCTTTATCACAAGCCGTTAATAAACCTAAAATTAATAAACCTGATACCACTATTATTTTAATTTTCATTGTTATTCTCCTCATAATTATTTTTATAATTGTTCTTGTTTACCTTAGACAGCAAGGTAAGTTAAATGCTATCACACTCAAAGCACATCTTTACAATAAAACCGCACAAATTTAATCCTAATTAATGAATTTTATAGTTCAACTAAACAGACTGATATAGCTACAATCACAAGGACACATATTTAAAATAACTCAGAAAAAAGGTTGTGGCGCCCGCTATCAAAGATCCTCTATAAAGTAAGCACGGATTAAGCAAAATAGAGTTTTTTCTCGGTTAAATTGTGCGCATCTGCGAAAGACAAGATCTAGTTAAGGGCTAACAAGGCCTTGTCTATTTTAAATGGAGCGCGTTTATAGTAAACAAGGTGTTAACTGCTCCAAGTATAGAATTATCTAGAGCCTAGAAAAGACAAACCAGCCCATAATTCGACTATAAATCACCCCCCTGCTAAGCGATTATTTCCTTTATTCATTTTTTCAAAATAGGCATATAGACCTTTAAATATAGCTTTTGCTATTTTTGTTTGAAACGCCTGACTTAATAAATTTTGTTCTTCCGATGGGTTTGAAATAAAAGCGGTTTCTACTAATATTGAAGGGATATCGGGCGATTTCAGCACCATAAATCCGGCTTTTTGTACGGTATCTTTATGTAGGGGAGAAATATTTATAAAACTTTTTAAAACTTGATTTGCAAGCACTACACTTTCTTCACGAGTATCTTTTTGCGTCAAATCAAATAAAGTAGAGGCTAAATCATCTTCTTTATCATGAAGACTCACTCCAACTATATCTGAGGCATTTTCTGAATCCGCCAACCAACGAGCCGCCTCACTTGAAGCACCATTCGTCGATAGGGTATAAACTGATGCTCCCCTAATATGGGTATCTTGAACAGCATCAGCATGTATTGAAATAAATAATTCTGCCTTAGCTTCTCGAGCAATTTTCATACGCTCCCGTAGCCCAACATAGTAATCACCTGTTCGCACCATGATCGCCCGCATACCTTGTTGAGCATTAACAAATGCCTCAAGTTTTTTGGAGATTTGAAAAGTAACATCCTTCTCTTCTGTTCCTGCAACGCCACGCGCACCTGGATCATTTCCTCCGTGCCCAGAATCTATAGCTATAATAAAAGGGGGGCGTTGATTTTTTTTCTTTTTATCAAAACTCAGGTTCGATGATTTATCTAACTTAGTCGTACTCTTTGAGTTTAATTCAACTATCAATTGATTAGCTACATTATTAGATTTTAAACTGAACTCTTTAGCATTAACAGCGGCCTTCAAATCAATCATTACTCTTAAATCAGTATCATTTACTGTTAAGGTAGTTACGCGTGAAAATAGTGGATTTATTAGAGTGGGGTGACTAATGGATTTAGCTAATTGGGCATTTTTAATATCAATCACTAAACGAGCTGGCTTATCTGTAACGTACACCCGGTGTTTTGCCGACTCGGTTAGATCAAAGATTAATTTGTTCTGATTTTCTGTCGTTAAAAACGCTAAAGATTTAACGCCAATCTGTTTTGCACTTATGCATACAGGCACTAAATGCAATACTAAAAACAATAATACTTTTGTCTGAACGCTCATAATTCAACTCTAAAAAAAATTAATCGAAACGAAGCTCTCGACCGCTATTCTTAACGGCTAACCTGATAACTTTATCAGGTGCCGGCAGAAAGCCTTGACCTTTATCAGGCCATTCAATAAAACATATCGCCTCCTGATCGAAATAATCCCTTATTCCTATCCACTCCAATTCTTCTGGGTCAGTGAGTCTATACAAATCGAAATGAAATATTTTTAGCTGATCGACACAATATTCCTCAACTAAATTATACGTAGGGCTTTTAACGATACCCCTATAACCAGCGGCCCTTAAAAAACCACGGACTAATGTTGTTTTACCAACCCCTAAATCGCCCTCCAAAAATATAAGCACTTTGCCAGACAACTTATTAAAGAGATCTGCGCCAAACTTTTCTGTTTGCTCCATGCTGTCTAAATAGATCTGCATTAAATATTATTTACCCAGTTTCTTAGATAAGGCATTAAATCAGTAGCTAACAAGCCTCTTTCTCCATTGTATTCCACCGCCCTATCAGCAGCGTAACCATGGCCATAAACACCATGTTGAGCAGCATCTATCAAGGACTCACCTTGCGCAACCAATCCAGCTATCACACCTGCCAATACGTCGCCCATGCCTCCTGTGGCCATTCCTGGGTTTCCTGTTGAAGAGACTATACATTCATGATCTGAAGCGATTAAAGTACCCGCGCCTTTAAGAACTACAACGCCTTTATACTTAGATTGAAGTGACAATGCAGCGGTATATCTATCGTGCTGAATATCTGCAGTTGTGAAATTTAATAAACGAGCGGCCTCACCAGGATGAGGGGTTAAAACCCAGTTTGAGTTACTTTTCTGGGACTTTGCTAAAAGATTTAAAGCATCCGCATCAATAATTAAAGGTTTATTAATGGTTAATGTGAAATCGAATAAGGCTTTTGCCCATAAACTTTGACCTAAACCAGGTCCAATAACGACAACCGTTGCCTTATCAATTAATAACGATAAATCTTGGATATTAGAAACTCCATGACACATTAATTCGGGCCTATTTACATTCAAAAAGGCCGCATGCGTGTTATGAGTGGCTATTGAAACTAAACCAGCCCCTATGCGTAATGCTGCTTCCCCAGCTAACTTAACAGCACCAGAATAACCGACATCACCCCCAATAATAAGCACATGTCCATAAGACCCTTTATGAGCACAACGATTTCTTGGTTGCCATGATTTTTTGTAGACCCGAGTACTAGAGGGTAACGAGCTCTTTAAAACAACATCAGGTATCTTTAATGAGCTGTAAATAATGTCCCCACAATACTCTGCCGCTTGGCCCGTAAAAAGCCCCTGCTTTAGCGCAATAAAAGTAACCGTTGCATGGGCTTTTACAGCACACCCCATGACTGTACCCGTATCTGCATTCAAACCCGAAGGGCTATCAACTGAAACAACAGATGAAGGTGAGAGATTAATCTTATTAATAGCCCGCTCAAAAAGCCCAGTGACCGGTCGATTTAAGCCTGTCCCCACTAGAGCATCAACAATAAGATCTACATCATCAATAGATTGATCTTCAAAAGGGATAACAACACCGAATTGATTTTGATAGAGCTGATAAGCTATTAAGGCATCATCAGCTAAGCAGTCAGGATCAACTAAACTATAAACGGTTACCGTTAAATTGGCCTGCAAAGCAAGACTCGCTATAACATAGCCATCACCTGCATTATTGCCCGACCCACAAAATATAACGATAGACGTAGCATTTGGCCATTTTTGCCGTAGAGATTGGAAAACTTCCGCGCCTGCTAAGCGCATCAATTCAAAACTAGAAATACCATAATCCTCTATAGCAGATCGCTCAAACTCTCTAATTTGAGCGACTTTATAAAGCTTATGAGGAAGCGAATCCATTTAATCAGAAAGACTAAATATAATTCACTTCAGGTTTGCCTTCAGAGGCCACTAATTCGCCAATAACGAAGGCCGATTCACCTGAAGATTTTAAACTATCAATTGTTGCCTGCTCGTCTTCTGGAGCAACACAAACAATCATGCCTATACCACAATTAAAAGTGATCAACATATCTGCCAATGCCACGTTACCTTGCTCTTTTAACCACACAAAAACATCTGGCAATGCCCAAGAAGAAAGATCAATATTTGCTTGAATACCATTGGGTAAAACACGAGGTAAATTTTCTGTTAATCCGCCACCTGTAATATGTGCAAAGGCGTGCACAGGTACTTTATCTAATAAAGTTAATAGCGATTTTACATAGATACGAGTTGGCTCTAATAACGCCTCTCCTAACGTCTTATCACCAAATGAATCATCGAGTGACGAGCCGCTATGTGCAATAATTTTTCTAATCAAAGAGTAGCCATTCGAATGTGGGCCAGATGAGGCAATACCAATCAACTTATCACCTATGCTAACTTTAGCCCCATCCAATACTTTACTTTTTTCGACGATACCAACACAAAAACCAGCCAAATCATATTCACCATCCGGATACATACCGGGCATTTCCGCAGTTTCTCCGCCAACTAAAGCAGCGCCAGCTAATTCACAACCCTGCCCAATACCCTTTATAACTGAAGCAGCCGTTTCTACGTCTAATTTACCGGTAGCAAAATAATCTAAGAAGAATAAAGGCTCAGCACCTTGAACGATAATATCATTGACACACATTGCAACTAAATCAATACCCACGGAATCATGAATACCTAAATCAATCGCTAATTTTAGCTTCGTACCTACGCCATCGGTACCTGACACTAAAATTGGATTTTTATAACGATCTAACGGTAGTTCGAACATCGAACCAAATCCACCTAACCCCGCCATAACACCCGGTGTACGAGTTCTAGCCGCTATTGGCTTAATTCGCTCAACTAATGCATTTCCTGCCGCAATATCTACGCCAGCACTTTTATAATTTAAGCTTTCTTGGTTTTTATCGCTCAAAGTCATGCTCTCTTCAAAATTTAAACTGTGGATATTGTACAAGCATCATGCCTTTTTGTGAAAGATATACAAAAATCAGGACGGGGGTTATTTCTCTGTCGGTATAAAGAATAGAAATACTTGAATTTAAATCAAAAAAAAACTAAAGTGACCTAGTGGAATAGTGGGTTATTCCAACGTGAGAAAACCATTTATTAATTGAGGAATTAATATGAAAATAATAAAAATAGTCAAATCTACCTTATTCATGGCAATGCTTTTAAATATTGGTACCGCATCAGCATACAGCCCAGAAGAATTAGAAAAAATGTGTAAAAAACCTCGCTTTACTGATTTCAATCTCCAGGAATATAAAGCCCCTAGCAATTTAGAAACACCTGCAGAAGCAGAGTTCATTATTAAAGTATCTGCTTGGGCAGATCCAACCACCATTAAATTAACCGCAAAAAAAACACCATTAAAATTCACTACCGAAACCACCAGTACATTTCATAAAATTAAAGCGAAACTTCCAGCATCTTTAAACGGTGAATTTGTAAGACTTGATGTTAGCGCGAAGGCTATTTTAGGTTGTGAGGACAAAACGGGGTGGCTAATTAAAGTCGCTAATCAATAATATTAATGAAGCAATTGTTCAGTAAAGCTATTCAAAAACGCAATTCAACTAAACCTGGCGTCAAATGATGTCAGGTTCACACGACGAAATTTCACTTGTATATAAGAATTGATATCTAATCAAATCTACTCAGAATATAGAATAATTTTTTTGATTATTTCTTAAGCTACAGTTTCTAACTACGAATTGATAAGAGGGGTAGAAACTTAAATTTGAAGATTACTGTGTGGAATACTGCTCATTTGTGAGAATAAATACTTCCCTCACCAGAAAACAGCGAGGGAAGTCTAATAACTTATTTACCTGAGATTTGATCTGCAGTGCTGTTATTAGATGTTTTTCTTTTATCGATTTTACTGAAAGTTTCAGTTTGAAGTTGTGCAACTGCACCACTTTCTAAATGTTTAGTTTCGTCTTTTTTCAACAAAACAACTAAAAGTACGATTGCAGCGATAGATACACCAACGATTGCCCATGTATAGTCTTTTTCTTGTTCTTCAGCCATTTTAAAATCCTCTATTATTGTTAATAATTATTATTCTCTTTTCCTCAAAAGAGCAATTCAAAAATATTTTATGAATTGATTGCCAAAATATGCTCCAGCAATGGTGTAATTTTTATCATGACTTGGTGGGCAATGTCAAAGCTATAAATAAAAAAACTTATAATTGTTTTTAAAATTAAAAAATAAAACCTCTAATCTATTGAATTTTAGGACTTTAAAAACCACACTATATTTTTGTGAAAATCTTAAAAAATCCTTAGTGAAGCACGAACTTCAAACCAATAAGTAACAAAATGAGTGCCAAAAAAGGTCGTAAATATTTCTCGGGGATTTTTGCGCTTAAATGACTCCCAATCCAAATGCCCGGCAAAGAACCAACCAAGAGACTACCCAATAGCACTAAATCAACATTGCCTAAACTCAGATGACCGATACCCGCAATTGCCGTCAAAGGAATTGCATGAGCTAAATCAGTTCCTACTATTTTTAAGGTCGTCATCCGAGGATAAAGAAACAATAAAGCAACAGTACCCAAAGCCCCTGCACCTACAGAAGAAAGCGTAACTAAAACCCCTAAAACAGCCCCAATAAGTATGGTGACGGGTATTTGTAAATGCTTAAACCGCGCTGAATTCTGAAGATTACTTTCTGCATCATCCATGGTTCTTTGATTTTTTGCTTTGCTTAATAAAACACTACGAACTAATAATGCGAAGGCCGTCAGGATAAGTGCGATACCCAGAGTATAAGTTATTACCCCTGTGGTTTCCTTACCCACAGACATAAAATATTTCAGGACAAATAATGTCGCAATAGCGACAGGAAGGCTACCTACAGCCATCCAGCCAACAATTTTCCAATCAACAGACCCATGCTTTCCGTGATGGACCCATACACCGCCAACTTTTGTAATAGACGCAAACAAAAGATCGGTGCCTACAGCAACTGCTGGATTAAAGCCAAATAAAAAAACTAGCAATGGTGTCATTAAAGAACCACCGCCCACGCCAGTAATACCCACTAGTAATCCTACGGCTAACCCGGATAGTGTATAACCTAAATTCATCACTATAACCTTATCTATATCTTGGTAAAAAATGGGTCACTATAACAGCAATTTAGATGCCTTTCGGCAAACTTAATGGCTTTAATGAAGGATAGCTAAAGGATTTTATAAAATAAATATCAGACAGGTAAGATTAGAATCATATACTTACCAAAGAAAACACCATCAGGTGCTATGAGAATTTTATTCTAAATAGTGAAACTATGGGGAATAAAAATTAACCGCGTTTATTTAGTTTATTACGATTTGCTTGTGTAGATAATGGATTGTAAGCAACAGGCGTTATATCTATTGGTGTAGTGCCATTCATACCTAACTCTTTAGCTGCTGCTAAAGATAAATCCATAGATCTCGACGAGTGGAAAGGACCACGGTCATTGATGCGTACTACGATAGAGCGATGATTTTTAAGATTAGTTACTTCAACATAAGATGATAATGGCAATGATTTATGAGCAGCCGTCATCTCATACATATTGAAAACTTCGCCACTCGCTGTTTTTTTACCGTGGAATTGAGCGCCATACCAAGAAGCCGTCATCGGCTTATTTGCTTTTTGATGATTTTTATTCTCATGCATTTGTTTAGCATGACGTGGAGCTGCTTCTACAACACCAACAAGATTAAAAAAATAACTGCTTGCAATAACAATTACTGCTAACGACAGCTTACTCATAAACCAAACCCTTTTTTATTAACTTAGGTTAGATTCTAAATAACAAGTCTTAAGCGAACCTTAAATCAAGTACAAAATAATTTACTGCAACCAATCCAAACTATTTTGGGTATCTCCCAATGGCTTATATTCCGCGCCTACCCAACCAGAGTAGGCAGAAGCATCTATGATTGAAAAAATTTGCTTATAATCAATTAATCCGGTGCCAGGCTGATGCCTACCCGGGCAATCAGCAAATTGGATATGGCCTATCTTATCAACATGCTCACGGATAAAGTCAACAACACATTCACCCATTCGGGTCCTATGATAAATATCGTACTGAGCATATAAATTATCCAGCGATAACTCAGACAATATTTTCAACACATCTTCACTCGTGTTAATAATAAAACCAGGCATGTCATGAATATTAATCGCTTCAAAAACTATCTTTATACCTAAAGGCGTAAAGACATCAACAGCATAAGCCAAGTTTTCTTTAAATGTTGTTAGATATTCAGATTCTCGAGATAAATCGTAACAACGACCCGGCAAAACATTAATCACTTCAGGTTCTAATATTTGCGCATAACTTAATGCTTGCGCCACAGCTAAATGAAATTGAGTTTGTTTTTCTGGCACAGCCGCAAGCCCCTCTCCACCCTGTAGCAAATCACCTGCATCTACATTAAAGAGTACTAAATTTAATTGATTGTCATCCAAAAGCATTTTAATTTTCTCTGCAGAAAGACCGTAGGGGAATTGCATTTCTACCGCACTAAATCCCGCTTTTTTAGCCATCGCAAATCGATCAATTAAATCGACCTCTGTAAATAACATACTTATATTAGCAGTAAATTTAAGCATTATTTAACCCAAACAACTTAATCAATGTAGATGGATCTTGCATCGCATAACCATTAGATGCATGTAATTGCATTAATTCAGCCGCTAAATCAGACATAGGAATAGGATTACCTTGTTTTTCAGCTAAAGTTTGAGCCATCTTTAAATCTTTTAGCAATGTTTGAACACGCCACTTAATCGGCTCAAAGGTCTCTGTAGCCATTTCTGGGACCAGTATTTGCAGGGGTTTTGAATCTGCGAAGCCGCCCGCCAAAGCCTCGGCTATTCTCTCTGCATTAACACCGACTGACTTAGCTAAAGCAATC
This sequence comes from Methylococcaceae bacterium, assembly GCA_947454605.1. GTDB lineage: Bacteria > Pseudomonadota > Gammaproteobacteria > Methylococcales > Methylomonadaceae > Methylobacter_C. Next base: position 13,670 of record CANGLL010000044.1, read on the forward strand.
ATTTCAGCAATCACCATCACATTACAACTGACGATCATCTGATTACATATTTTAGTAATCTGTCCACTGCCAACATCACCCATATGCGTTAATTGCTTATAAAGTGGAGCCAAGACGCATCTAGCAATCGTAATATCCTTTTCCGCACCACCAGCCATAATTGCTAAACTACCTAGTTCTGCCCCATACACACCACCGGACACTGGCGCATCTACCCACGCCATGCCACAGTTTTCATAGAGAGTCATTGCTAAATTTCGGGTTTTTTGTGGATCAATACTGGAGAGATCTATCAATAACTGCCCTGCTCTTCCACTTCCAAAAACATGCTTAAGCACAATATCTTCAACAACTTCGGTATCTTTTAAACATAGGATGATAACATCTGAAGCTGCGACTAATTGTTCTATAGCATCATAAGCTTTAGCTCCAGCACTAGTCACATCTATAATTTTCTCAGGGCTACGATTCCATACGTTAACCTTAAAACCAGCGCTTAATAAGCGATACACCATAGGCTTACCCATTAAACCAATACCTATAAAACCCAGCGTTTGTTTTGTTCCAGTCATAAATCTATTGTTGTGTATAAAAAGTTTACTTAGTTATATTTAAAAGATATTAACCTCATATCTAAAGCTTTAATAAGATTTTCTGTAGAATTTTATTTAGAATTTGACG
>CANGLL010000045.1 GCA_947454605.1 Methylococcaceae bacterium
CTGGAATATTGGGTACGTCTTGTGTTTGTCTAAAATTAATAAAAGGGATTTTGCCTTCTCTAATGAGAGGTCATTTTTTACCGCTTCAGTAAGAACTTCTGAGCTAGATTCAATTTCAAAGATATGTTTTTTAAGTTTTTTAACCCGATCATTAGGTAGGGACTTAATTTTGCCAATAAAGAACCCTTGCACAAGTTCCTCGATACTTTCTTGATGTTTTTCTGGTATGACTTTAATTTCACTGGTTACTGTACCCTCTAACTTTTCAATCTTAGATTCAGGGCCATATGTGGATGAAATTGGCCCTTCTAGCTCTGAAGTTTTTCCAGTACTTTTATTTGTCACAGGTATTTGTTTCGTTTTACTCTTTGCCATCGTATTGGCTTTCTTAAGTTGTTGCACGGGCTATTAAATTAGAAAATTCGGCGACATTTCTGTAGTCTTTTATAATTAATTGAGCTTTGTCATTTTCGCCTGATTCCAAAAAAAAGTTTATCAGTAAAATTTTAATTTTATACTTATCTCGTTCTGTCCATTCAGTCGATTCCAGTAGGTGCTTTATTTCATCTTGTGCCTTACTAAAGCGTTCGTTATCTAATATAGACCAAGCTATGATTTTCTCTGTTGCTAAGTCTAGAGGGATCCTTTTTTCAGAATTTATGGACTCATGCTTTTCAATTCGACTGCTTAGTTTTTCATTACTTAGTATTTGATGGAACCTAAATAATGATGAAATTATTTTTTGCGAGCCTAATTTGCTATAACTCAAATCAAAAATATTTAAATTTAGATTAATTAATCCAACGATAGTATTAGAAAGAGCCCTGTCAAAATATTTTAAAGTTTCTAATGAGCTATTGAACTTTGCAATATGATCCTCAAACTTAAGATGCGTGTTGCCTTTTTGGTCTTTCGCGAGAACTCCATATAGGTAGTTACAAAGCCCATCGGTGTAGCGCTTACCTGTTTTTATTTTGCCTGCCATCTCTACGAATAAATTAACACGCTCTGTGTTAAATGTGTCTTGAGCAATAAGCTGAAAAAATAAATCTTCAATTTTGGTTAAGTCATCGTTTTCTGGGATATCAAAAATAAGGGAGTAATGAGTTTTAACGCTCTTATTTAACAAGTGAAAGTCAAAGGGCCCCTGTCTTTTTTCGGCAATTAAGACTTTCAAACTGTCTAACGAAATTGATTTGTCATTTTTCGATGCACCTTCTGCCTCTAGAAACTGGATTTCGCTTTCCATTACGTTTCTAACTATCACATGCCGGCTTGGGTGCGATGATGTTTCTAATCCGCCAATAATCAGTGTGGGTCGTTTTGAAGGATGCGCCTCTACTCTATGATTGAATAAATTATCCGGCGAATTGAAGATTTGTTTGCAAATTGGGCAGGAGTAAATGATTGGATTAAAGCGCAAGTTTTCAAAAGGAGACTCTTGAGTTGGGACGCTGCCGCTAGAATTTCCTGGATCAATAAAGTCTAAATGCGCCATTTTTACTCCTAAAGCTTAATATTATATTATTCGTAAAAAATTTGCGCCCTTAAGTCCCTCTGGAGCACTTTAAAAAAATCTTTTTTTTCTTCGTTAAAGCCAGCTTGGCATATGCCATTGGTGTGGTTCATTTTTAATGCCCTGAAAGCATAAATTTTATCACCATCTCTTTTGTATATAGCTCTGTAATTAATGCTGCCTTTTAGATAGTTAACATTGCTTGGTATGTTGGTTATTTTTGTGCCCTTTGGTAAGGAAATAGTGTAGTTTTCTACTAAAGTTCTTGAATAGCAAACCTGAGGGAATCGATAGTTATTTGCTGGCTTGTCTCTACCGACAGAGGTTACGCTTGTTAAGACAACACCAACTGGAATTGTTATTGCTCCAGGCCCTGGGAAATTTGATTTTGGGTCAATCTGAAAACTAGCGTACTCAGCAAACGGAGTTGTTAAGTCTGTAGGGTCGCTTGCACTAATCATACCGCCCCCAGTTTCACCAAAACTCCTAAGTCTTCGTCTCACTCTATCGTTGTCATCTGCCCCTTGGTCATTAGACTCACTCGCACGATAAATTTCGTTGAAGTATCCAGTCAATGAGCTACGTGATTTTCCATGCATTGTTCCGTCTTTATCAATATCGATATTTACTACGGTTTTAATCATGTTTTCATTTGGTCCAGCAGCTGGTGTACGCCCCATTTTGCCTAAGGATGTAAGGATGACCGGTTTGTCCATGTCCTCAAATGGCAAAGTTCCGTATGGTGCAAATTGTGCTGTGGAATCTAAGTAAATATTTAAGCTTGGAATGTAATTAATTACATGATTTTGGGGTGTTAACACAGCTAACTTGGGTAGGGTGTAGCTCTCACCTAGGTTAATCAGTGCTGAGCTACTCTCAATGCCTTTAGCCTTGAGTAATGCCGCCAAAATAACGGTATGGTCTTTACAATCTCCATACTGATTTTTGAGAATGGTCTCTGCATCATGAGGCACTACACCGCCATGACCGAGATAGATTGCAACGTAACGGATGTTTTTACTTACCCAGTTATATAAAGCCTCAACTTGCTGCTTTTGCCCTGCTTTATCTGAGGTTAATTCATCTGCTAATTTTTGGATTGTGGGTGTTATTTTAATTTTTGAAGCAACGCCTTTCTCATAAGCATCTCCAAGCTCAATCTGGTCTTTAAAGGTGGATGCAATTAGATATGGCGAGAAATCTTCGGATTCAACTTCATAAGTCTCGACAGGCTCCGCTGAGTCCTGGGTGAATGAATATTGATAATGTTTTTGGTGGTTCTTTTGATTAATTAAGCCACCATCCAATCCTTTTGAGTCAACCTGTAAGGGAAGCTTGTCGCTCACGATGATATTAATTTCTTGTTTGCTATATTTGTAATGCGGTGAGAAATGTTGTGAATAAAAGAACTGACCTTTAAATTCAGGGGTGTGCTGAATTGATCTCATTTTCAGAAAAAGTCGACTTCCAATCTTTACGTTCGGGTAAACAACCACCTTGTATTTTGTTTCACTAAACATAGGCGCGCCGTCACTTACGGAGTCCCCAGTTGTCCTGATAGCATCTTTAGGCACTTTGATTTTTGTGCCATCGGGCTGAAGTGTATAAGCATCTATAACCTCAACCTTCTCCAACTTGCTGTTGTAACTAAAACTTCTTTGTCCATTGTTATCAATCCCTTTTTGGGTTTCAATTTGGATGAAGCTTTCATCCGTTTGAATAACTGAGGCATCAGCATTAACAATCCATGTCTCCTTTGATTCGCCTATGGATACTGGAGGACGGTAATCTGCGTAAGAAAGATGGCTGATAAGCAATAGGGCGCTTAGTAAAACATTTATATACTTCATTCAAATATCCAGTCAGAAATTTTATCTATAGGTGTGAAATCAGAACGCATAATCAACTTCCCAGGTTCGGTGCCGGTTAAATAAACACCTTCAGAAACTTTGTCATACTCAATCCAATCGCACTGGAGTGTTTTGCCACCAAACATGCCCTCGTAGACACAAACATCGACCCATTCAATCGGATTGCCATCTTTATCTTCTTTGTGCGTTTCAAAACCTAGGTCTCGCCAATAGTTCACAAGGCTTTCAATATCCATTGGGTTCATCGCACCATCACGAAAAAGGTGTTCGTCATACCAATTTCTTCGTCCGATACTATATTCGTGGTCTTTAAGACACTGCTTCCATCCGCCCGGATATTTCTCTTTTATTTTTGCGATGGGCACGACGAAATCTATAAACTCTAAGGCAATTGACATGAGTTACTCGCTTTTAGGTTCTTTGCTTTTCTCAGCATTTTTGATTTGTTGGCGCAGCGCCAAAATTCGGCCGTAATGGCTCATCCAATAACCATAGGATTCTTCGAACGATTCTTCGCTTGTGAAATTCTCTCGAATAGGTTTTTGGGGCATGCCTTTCTTTAAAGCATCCACAATAATTTCTTCATCTACTTTCATTCTTCGACCTCATCTGCATTTACATTCTCAAGCTTGCTATTAGCTAGATTAAACACTGCTGGGGGTAAGATTGGTTTAAATGTGGTGGTTGAATACTTGGCATTGATGAGCTTCCCATCTTTGAAATAAATGACAGAAAGTTCTTTGTTTTTGTTGAGCTCTAACTTCAGAAGGCTCTCCATGCCATCAATGATACTTTCAGCATTAGAGCCATCGGGTTTAAGTAGCATCATGGTTGTCTTCTTGTTGCTCGTATCGGCGCTGTAATTTTTGATGTATCGACAAACAATGATGTTGGTGTCTGTGTTGTCTGGATAAGGACGGAATGAAACAATTTTGTTTCCATAATTATCAAATAGCAGGTGAGTGCCATTGCCGCTATCTGGTATGAATAGTACGTTACGTTTTGTGGTATTTACCTTATCGTATGTTGCTCTGAATTTGTTTTCTCTTTCTTCGATGCTGGCGATGAAGGTGTTAGCTGAAGCGATCCTTTCAATACTCCCTAGGTGCAAGACCATCTCTTCTTTTTTGCCTTCCGAGCTATTGATGACATCTGTTGTTTTAATCGTTACTTCTGATGTCTTGTGATAAAACTTGCTGAGCACTTCACTGCCAAGTCCCCAAATAATAAATAAAAGGATTAAACCTAAGATGACGAAAAGCATCAGTTGGTTTAATCGTTTAATCCCAGTATCAAAACCGTTTAAATTGAACATTTATATTTCCTTGGTAGTGTTTATTTTGATAATCATTCTATAGAGAAATGAGCTTTCTTAAGTTTAATGAACCAAATAAATTTTGGTTGAGCGAAACTGCTCTTTGGTTATTCTCTTTGAACGTGAGTTTTAAGTAGCAGCTTATAAATTCCGCTTTAGCTTTGTCCGGATTGAGTGGGGTGATGCTTTTATTGAGCGGGCTTACTCCGATTAATGAATCCCACTCGACAATCTCCATAGGCATTAAGTCACGACGTTCAGTCGCAAGTGCAATTAGGTCAGCTTTTTTAACTAATTCGTTATGGGTGAGGTCAACCTTAAATCGCTCTCCAATTACATTAGCAAACCTGGATTCAATTTGTGCGAACTCAGGAAGCAGTTCTTTTAGCGGTTGAACGATATCGCCCAAATAAGCTTCAGCTGCATCATGCAGAAGACCAGCTAATTTAAGTTCTGGGGGAAGGATTGATGCAACGATGACACTATGTTGTGCAACGGAATAGAACTGATTTGTTTGCCCGTTAAAGCGACATTGATGTGCAAGGCCGTGAGCAATATCATCAATTAATATTTGTGATGGGCTTGGGTTGTGTAGATAAAGTCGGCGTCCACTTCGTGTTGAGATTGCTGGCATGTCCATTTAAAGTATCCTTTTTGTTTTCACGGATTGCATTTTGGACTTGCGCAGGCTCACATAATGAGCCAGTATCACGAAATGAACCAGACTCATTCTATGAGCCACACTTGCTACAAAATAGACTCACTTAATATTTAAGGAGTGGGTCATGGAGATTACTGTTACAGAGCACGCAAAAATTCGCATGCAGCAACGTGCTATTTCTGCTGATATGCTAGATAAACTATTAGAGTTCGGTGAAATCCGATTTAACGGGAATGGCACTGAAATTGTTACTTTTCCCAAACGAGTGGTGAAGAAGCTAAAAACAAAACTACCACATAGAGAATTTGTTTCTTTAGAAAAGCATTTAAAAATGTATGCAGTCTTAACAACTGACGATGAATTAGTTACAGTTGGCTATCGAACGCGTCATTTAAAGATGCATTAATTTAAATTGGAATTGCGATGAGTATAAATGAGCGCGTATACAAAATAGATCAGCTTCTACATGAGCGCCGGAGCATTACGTTCCAGGAATTATTGGATAAGCTCGAAGTATCAAGAGCAACCTTGAAGCGTGATTTAGCTTATATGCGGGATCGTTTGAATGCCCCGATTATTTTTGATAAAGAGTTATCAGGATACCGATTGGGTGAGCAGGGGGTTGGGACTACTTATGAGCTTCCTGGTATGTGGTTTTCTGCAGAGGAAATTTATGCGCTAATGACAATGCAGCATTTGTTATCGGGGCTAGATACAGGCGGACTTTTAGGTCCGCATATTAAACCTCTTCAATCAAGGCTATCTGCACTTCTTGAAACGGCGGATAACTCCGTAGATCAAATTCAGAAGAGAATTAAGGTCGAAAATTTGGGTGCAAGACACCATGACCTTGCTTTATTCCAAGTTGTTGGCTCGGCGCTTATTAATCGGAAGCGACTTCAAATAAAGTATTACTCAAGAGGAACTGATGAAGTTAGTGAGCGTGAAGTATCCCCCCAGCGTTTGATTCACTACCGTGGCAATTGGTATTTAGATGCTTGGTGTCATCTAAGAGATGACTTAAGAAGTTTCGCAGTAGACGCAATTAGAGGCGCTGTTATCTCGGAGACGAAAGCTACTGACATCCTCGAAAGTAAGCTTGATTCCGTATTAGGTGCTGGATATGGGATATTTTCCGGCAAGGATGTTCAGTGGGCGGTTCTGCACTTTAGTCCGGACCGGGCTAGGTGGGTTTCTGCTGAGAGATGGCATTCTAAACAAAAAGGTAAATTTTTGAGTGATGGTACTTATGAACTAAAGATACCATTCAGTGATTCTAGAGAGCTTGTCATGGATATCCTGAAGCATGGCCCCTTTGTTAAGGTGATCGAACCAGTTGAATTGGTTAATGCCGTGCAAGATCTCCTTAATAAAACGATTGGTCATTACAAATAAAATGCTCGCCTTCCTATTTTGGTTCTTAGTTTTTTGTTTTCTTTACCGTGCTCGCGCTCCGCTTCGGGTTTGGATTGTCTTCATTATTGGCACCTTAATTATTTTATTGAGAAATAGCAGTAGAAAGTAAAAAAGAATTCTGGAGATTGGAAATGCAAGATTACAAGCACGTCAGATATAACCTAGAAAAGGCTCCAAAAAAATGGGGTAGGAAGTTACTAGCCTTCTTGATTCTATTGTTAATCGCCATCACGCCCTTAGCGTATAGCTACTATCAAAACGGCACATTGTTATTAAAGTCTGATGTAGATGAATCTAAGCCTAGGCGTGACGAACCTGTTGCAGAGGTCAATATTCCAGATAGATTTACCTACTTTCAGATTCTTGCTAAGGGTGAGGCGATTATTCAAGATAAAGATATTCCTAAAGTGGATGTCCCTTCTAATAAGATATATATTCAATTAGCGGCCTTTAAAACAGCTGCAGAAGCAGATAATTTTGAGGCGAAACTAAAATTATTAGACCTTTGCCCTAGGGTTGAGACCTTGTTTCTGTCAAATAAGGGTGGCACCTAGTTCACGGTTCGGCTTGGTCCGGTTGAAACGGATGATGAGTTAGTGAGACTGAAGCTTGTGCTCGATAGCAATCAAATTAAGTTTGCTTTGGTGACTAAGCAATAAAAAGAGGGTGATTAGTTAAATGAGCTTGTCCTCAAAACATGTAAAAGCTTTATTGAGAGATCAAAATTTAAAAAAGATATTACTCAGTAACCAAGAGTTAAGTGTTCAAGAGTATGAGGATTTCGATAATTTAAGTTTTGAGAAGATGGATGCAGCCTTAGAGGAGATCATCAATACCCTTGAGGCCTTTGCGCCATTCAGTCGTATTTATTCATCACCAGTAGATTTTTTACCGGATGACGCTGTCATTTATGGGACAAAAGGAATTTACCTGTTAAGGAATCAAGATGGATATATTTTCTTTAGCAATAAAAAAGAGGTATTGAAATATGCGGGCGATATTAGTAGAGTTTCTTGGCAGGTTGCTGAAGCTCAAGGTTATTAAGCTAGTCAATTTCCCAAACACCAAGCGCTTCCATTTCAGTTCTATGGACTGGGCATAATGGCGGTCCATAATGCAGCCACTTCTTTTGAATGTTTAATTGATATCCACAATCTTTACATACAGCCTTAGGTCTTGGCTTATATGTTCTAATTTTCATGTGAAACTTAAGTTTTTTGTGTGGATACTCACCCAGCGGCATAGCAATTTCTTTTAATCGGGCCTTTAGTTTTTCACCTGCGGCTGCCTGCCTCATTTTTCCTTCCAGACCTACAGATAGGGCGATTTTTTTAAATTCCGCACCATGACTGTTTTTACAGTTGTCTACCGCATGAATAAGTTCGTGCACTAATGTATCAAGCACCTCAATAGGGTCATCTAATTTAGGGCTGATAAATATTTCATTGATGTCAGCTTCTGAAGTTTCTGTAGCCCAGCATTGGCCAATATGCCTATCCTTGCCTGTACTTGGGAACCCACAAGAGACATTGACCTTAGGAACTAAATATCCTTTTTCAGTAAAAATTGGCTTTAGCACTTCGATGGCACTGTTTAGCCATTGCTCTCTTGTTGTTTCTATTTTCATAAACGCCCCTAAGATATTTCTACATTAAATTCTACAAATCCTAAGGCTCATGCGATGAGCCTATTGAAGTGATTTTAAAAATTAAGATTATTTTAGCTGGCTCATTCTGTGAGCCTTGCATAAAGGATACTCACAATCCAACGTCAAAAAATGTTTAGAAAGTCGTTACTGCGTTGGTCATTGATAACCTAAGGATTGAATATGAAAAGCGAATCAGCAAATATCATTGTTACCCCATTAAAGTCAGCGGTATTGGAAGGGCACCGAAACAAACTTAATGTGCTTGTGCGAATGCAAGCACCGGACTTGCCTGAAACAAATACGAATGCTCGCCCATCTTACGGAATCGCTTTTGTTATTGACCGTTCTGGATCTATGGCGGGGAGGCCCTTAGATGAGGCTGTGCGCTGTGTGAATTTTATGGTTGATCGCTTACTTGAAAGTGATTCGGCAGCATTGGTCACTTTTGATAACCAGGTAACGCTGGATTACCCGTTAACATCACTTTCTGATAAGCGTGAAATTCGAACCATACTTGCAACAGTCCACTCCGGTGGAACAACCAACCTACATGGTGGGTGGAGAACTGGGGCAGATGAGTTTACTCACAAAGAGTCTAACGCGGCGATTAAGCGTGTGGTATTGCTCTCAGATGGGAGGGCTAATGACGGTTTGGTTGACCCCAATCAAATAGCAGAACAGGCAGAGAGCTTTGCAAGTCGTGGCATCACAACCTCAACCTATGGCCTCGGCCGAGATTTTAACGAAGAGTTGATGGTTGATTTGGCAAAAGCTGGCCAAGGCAATCACTACTATGCTGAAACTGCTGAAGATTTGTTAGAGTCATTTAATGAAGAATTTGAATTGATGGCTAATCTATGGTCAAAAGATCTGGTTTTAAATATTAAGCCTAAAGATGGCGTACAGTTAAAACTGATGAATGATTATCGAAGAATTGATGGCGAACTATATTGTTGGCGGATGCCTAATATCGCTTACGGATCTGAAGCCTGGGCAATGTTTGAGGTGACGATATCTTCAACAATGACCGATGGTCAGTTGGCTGAAGTATTCGCAGCTAGTTTAATTGGCGTTGATATTGATGGACAAGCGATTAAGTTAGAAGCGCCATTATTGAAATTGCCGGTCATTAATTCCCAGGCTTATTCGGCAATCGCAGAAGATGAACTCGTTAAAAGAAGGCTTGATGAAGTCATGGCGTCTGAATACCTACAAAAAGCTCGCCGCGCGGTTCAGAATGGCGATTGGGATACTGCGGATGGCTTACTTCAAGATGCTAAAGTGTTATTTAGGACTAGCCCCTGGGCAAAAGATGTTCTAGAGTCTATGGAAAGGCTCGCTAAAAAACGCGATGATGCTTACTTTATGAAAGAGGCAATGTTTTCAAAAGTCAGAATGTCATCACGATTATCTTCTAAATCTGAACTTGCATCATTGGCATCAGAGGCTGATTCAATTTCGTTTTTGAGAAGAAAGACGGCACAAGGCAAAGCTCAGTTTTTTAAAGATGATGATGTCGACGTAATAGGAAGCTAATAATATGGCCGTTGTTAACAAAAGCACTACTGTTTTGCGTGATAAGTTAATGGCGGCCTTAATCATTTTTTTGATATTTAATCCCCAGTTAGTCTTCGCAGAATCAAACGCCCAATCTGTATCAAGAAAAGCACATCAAAGCACAAACTTGATGCAACCAGACAATAAAACATCGGAATGTAAGAAGTTTAATCAAACAGAGATAAATCAACTCTCATCCTATGATTTGTTTTTCCAAAGGCAAGATCATAATTCTGTTCCTTGTAAATCAATCAATCAAAAATCTATCCTAGTGAGTAGGGAGCAAAGTGTCGATGTATTGCCAGTTGAAGCCATTAAGACCATAGAAAAGCAAGCACCTGACAGCTATTTAGGGGTCGTGCCTTTTGATTTAAACGGTGATGGCAAAGATGAATATATTGTTAGGGGAGGGCAACCATCCGGGGGTACACAGTTTTATTTTCTTCAGAAACAAAATAAAAAGTGGAAATTAATTACATATTTTTCTGGGGGCTTTGTTTTAAGCCCGGCTAATAAGCTTGCGGGTTTAAATGAAAAACAAAAACGATATTATAAGATTACCTATTGGCACCGTTACGGTATGAATGACACGTGGCAATATGATTTAATTTATAAAAATGGTGAATACCAACAGCACAATGAATTACAGATCCCTATAGATGTTTTACATACACATGATTTTCTTGAACGTATGCGTATGCTTAATGGCTTTTTAAGATTAAATCAGTGGAATTAATTAAAAAATAAAGTAATGAGCGACCAAGAAACTCCAAGAGTTAGCGATTCAACTGCTAAATTAATAACAAGCAACTTAATGACTAAATGGGTTGGTGTGGGTGTTGCCCATAAAAAAGCAGTAACTGATTTGTTAAAAAAACTTGTTATTGATCTTCAAGCTTCAAAATCCCCATCAAAAGTGATTGAGCGAACTATAAAAAACTTGGAGTTGTTTTACTCAAGAAAAGAAGTGCGAGGTTTGATTACTGAAAAAACGCAGCGACGAGTTTCATTTGAACTTACATTTCCTGTTGCTATTGACGATGGGTTAGGTTTCTGTATTTTGAGGGTGGAGGTTAATGCTAGATCAGGGTTTCATACGACTTCAGAAGAGGATGCAATCTTAATTAGTGGGCATGCCCTACAAAGGCTATTTCAAAGAATTGGTTTTCATAACGAATCTATGGTGTTGGATGAAATATATTCATGTATGGGTATAGCTTCCGCATGGAAGTTAGCAGCTTCTGAATCAGGGGCGGTGAGTTGGCCACTGAAAAGCAAATCAGGTTTTTTTGTTGCCGCAGGGAACCGGGAGCAAACAGAAACGACTTTAATAACATGGATGAGGCCAGAGCACCTTAGCAAGAAATGGGGGCAGGTTTATGAGAGTATTGTTGACTTAACTTTACGCCACGCCGAGTTATTAGACGATTTTACTTTTATTTGTGAGTTCCTTAAGTCATTCCCCTGGTTGATGCATGAGCACTCTCCTGGAGTTGACCAAGAGAAATTGGCTTGGAATAGTAAGGATGAGGTTTCAACTAACCAACCACTAGTAGCTACCGGCCCATTAGAAACATATTTAGATGAAACTAGATTGGATTTAGCTGTTGTATCTAATTTTGCGGGTCTAAATTTTAAGCTTTACCCGCCACCTTTTAAACTTCACTCTCAACATTTAGGTGTTGTCGTCCAGAAACGTAGGGATGGGGAGCTGGTTGTTTCCTTGAGAAATTCTTGGGTTGGAACAATATCCTACATCAGCAATAAAAAAACTAAACAAGTATTCCCTGGAATTGAAGACTTATTTGTTGGTGATGAAGTTGCTGTTGAAGTCAGAAAAATCACTTATCTAGAAAAAGAAAAAGCTTATGAAGTCTCTCTTGATAGGGCTATGTTGTCAGATGAGCTTTGGTCAAGAGTGCTAAATAAATATCAAATTGGATCTGTGTTTCGCGGGATAGTCTTTGCTGAAGTTCGAAGTGATTGCGCCATACAGCTCGAAGAGGGTGTTCGTGGTTTAGTCCCAAAAACACAGGTTAAGCTATTTTTAGCATCAAAAAATGAATCTACTGAAAACCTCTTGGGCCTGAGTTTGGATTTTTCAGTTGTTGGGTATAAAGACACTCATCGTAATCTATTGCTTGAAGTTCCAGGATTTAAAGATAAAGCTTTTAATTTGTTCGCTGACGAGTTTGCTGTAGGGCAAGAAATTCATGGCAAATTATTAAAAAAGAATATGCAATATTCATTAGTGGAATTGAAGCCAGATTTTACTGCAGTATTGCATAGACATAATTGCTGGGGGCAGGCACTTCCGGAAGAAGGCTCGACAGTTGACGTAATAATTATGTTTGTCGATTATCCAACCCAGAAAATATTTATTCGTTTAAAACCCCCAATAAACTTGCCAATATTATATCCAGCTATACCGGTTGATGATGATAGGTGGCAGAATTTTTTGAGCGAATACAATGAAGGCGATCTGGTATCGGTTCAAATTATTAGTATGGAGAAAGATGGATATTTAGTAACTATGGAGTCAGGGCAGTTCGGCATATTATTATTTAATGAGCTAGCTTGGACTAGACTGGCGAATTTTGTTGAATATGGTTACAAGCTAGGTGATTTATTAGATGTCGTTATTTCATGTATTAAGGTTGAGAAGCAGAGGGTTTTTTTTAGTAAACGCTTGCTCTTACCCCACCCTCTAGAGAGTTTAAGTAAAGAGTTTGATTTAAATAAAAAACATAAAGGCACTGTTTATAAAGTTATGAATTATGGCTATTTCGTTAGTTTGGATGAGGGCTTTGATGCTCTACTTCATATCGTTAATATCCCTAAGGGTTTGACATTCCAAGAGGGGGACAGCATTGATGTATATATAGAAGAAGTAGATGTAGATAAAAAAAGAGTTTCATTATCTTATGCCACATAAGAAATAAAACAAGTCAGCGTGCAGAGGAAATTAGATTTGAGGTGCCTCAGAATCGTGAGTTTTAAATATACTTTATAAAAAAATAATCAGGAAATGAGTCTTAAACTTTATGATTAATATTCGTAATTGCATATTTGGTTTCAAATGCACCGCGGACTGGTATGCCCTCAATGATACAGAAGACCCCAAAATTCGTTTTTGTTTAGGCTGCAAGAAGGATGTTTATAAAGTCGCAACTAAAAAAGAGCTTTACGAGGCAATTGAGTTAAATAGATGTGTTGCTATTTTTGATGCTAAAAAGCTTCCCAGGCAGACTATTGATAGGATTCAAGAAAAAGCTAGTAATTTTGAAGAGGAAAATAGTTTCCCTGAAGTAACTATGGGCTTTCCAAGAGGTTATAGCAAAGAAAAAGATGTTAATTTTCTTGAGTCCCAAAAAAGATACAAGCTCATAAAACTAGTCTTACTTATTTTTGTTTTAGGCATCACGATATCTTTGTTATATTTGGTTTAGCTTTGGAAGCAGCAAAAAAATTTGGGATTAATTATCAGCAGATTGAGACTGTTTGGTGGGGTACTGATGCAACTTCCTAGTTGTTATTTGCGTCAATTAAGATTGTTGTGTTTTTTTAGACTCAGTAGTAAGATGAGCTTGTGCCGATTTGATTTATTCAGCTTGCGGGCACTTTAAATATACAGCTAAAGCGCGTGCAAACCCGTTTTAGCTCAAGCTGATGCGGGTTTTTTATTGCCCATCGTCCCGATTTAGCCTTACTTGCGGGGGACGTTAAACGAATACTGCTAAACGAGGCTTGTCCATTCAAAGGAGATACGGACATGGCTACAACTCAATTTCTACCCACCCAACTTGATTCACTTATTCAAGCTGCCATCAATGGCAGTATCTCAGCACAACATCGTCTGGGCGACCACTACGCTTCAGGCTTTTATGATGAAAACCAAGATCTAGTACCCGCCTATTCCAACCTAACTGAATTGGAAGGGGCCTAATCATGACTGCAAGAATCATAAAGCTCTTAGCTGATGATGAAGTTCGTATTCTTCAGGCTTATTTGAGAAATCTGAAAGACCCAACC
>CANGLL010000046.1 GCA_947454605.1 Methylococcaceae bacterium
AGATAGCAATGAGGGAAATATAAAACTTTTTCCGTGTATTGAGAGTTCAGTGAATTTGGGATTGTAATCTTATCAGCTAGTATGTAGTCAACATACGTTAGTCCTAAAGTCCCTGGATATCCCAGATAAGAAATTTGTATGGGTGCAGGCCTATATGCTAAGGCAAGTAATCTAGAATCAGCAGTATAGCCAGACAAATCTATCAGAATATCAATTTCATGGGAGTTGATAACTTTAGCAATTTCAAAATCAGTCTTAGCGCTGCAGTTTAAAAAATTATCAAATGTAGAGGAGAATCTCTTAAATAGTTCGCTATTATCTTTTGTGCCGGTAAAAAAACCAGAAATTTCAAATTTTGCTCGATCTAAGTTCTCAATAATTCCAATGAGTAAGTAACCAACAGGGTGCTCTCTAAAGTCTCCTGAAATAAATCCAATTCTCTTTTTATTGTGAGCGTAGCGCTCACCATTCCAAAGGGATATTTGTGATTTGATGTATTTAGTATCGCCAAACGTTGCCGCACATTTTTTTGCAAGATTTGCATCACTTGAAATTCCCATAAAAGTAAGGGGATTACAGACTTTCTTACCTTCTAAAGTGCCTGAAAATATAGAATTTGAAATTTTTTCAAAATTAGACCAATCGCAATTATGTAATTTTGCACTAATCAACTGACCCGATGCAAAGGGGGCTTCAGGGGAAATTAATAGTAGACTTTCAAACACTTTGGCTGCTTGTAAGTATTCTTTGAATTGGGTAAGGAGTATTCCTTGCCCTTCGAGCGCCTGAGCGTCAGTTGGATCCTGCTCAAATGCAGCAATTAATGTAAAAAGTGCATCTTTGTGACGGTTTAAGAGTTGTTGTACAACAGCCTTATTGTGATAGGCGCCTGCAAGTGTTTTATCCAGTAGGATTGCTCGATCATACTGTTGAAGAGATTCTTCGAATAAGCCTAAATCTTGTAAACACTTAGCTCTAGCATAAACACCAGTGGCATTGTTCGGGTAAAGGCTAACTAATTTATTAAAAAACTCGATTGCAATCCCCGTTTTTTCCTGTCTAATTTTTGAGATACCCAGAGAGTAAAGTGCAACAAAATTATTAGGGTCAATTTCAAGAGCTTTGTTTAGATATTCCTCTGATTCTTTATACTTTCCAGTATTTTGAAGATTAAGTGCAACTTCATTGAGTTTGATTAATTCACTATTGCTAATCTGCGTCTCCGAAAATGGAGTATTAGCTAGATTTAAATTATGGGCATTAATTGCTGAGTCTTGAGCCTCTGATATGTTGCCAAGTTTGATATTGATAATAGATTTTGCAAGATGAAGTTCGGAGAAATTAGATTTAAGTTGAAGAGCTTTGTTAATATATATAAGTGCATCTTCCTGATTTCCTAAGTCAGATTCTACTTTAGCTAGATAGTAGTAAATGACGGGATTATTTTTTTCACTTTTTAAAGAAATCAGAAGAATTTCTTTTGCTTTTTGGCTGTGGCCATCATCTGCTAATTTGATTGCAGAAGTAAGTAAATTATCCAATTTAACCCCTAGTATTTAAAGGTTTATTTAATTTTGCTCTAATTCTGATAATTGCTTGCGTGTGTAATTGGCTAATACGTCCGGCAGTCAAATTTAGCACTTGCGCAATTTCTCGATAAGAGAGGTCTTCTTGATAATGTAGTGCCATAATCATTTTCTCATTTTCCGGTAGCGTTTTTAGGATAAGCGCCATTTGCTCAACAAATTGGCTTGTGGCAGCTGATTGTAGCGGGTCATAGCCGTTAGATTCCGAAGGCAAAAGATCATCTGAGAGGTCATCAATGGGCATTAAATGAACCATTTGGCCAATAATTTCGTAATACTCATTGATTGATAAAGATGCAGCGCTAGCTATTTCTAGGTCGCTAGGGTTCCTGCCTAGTTTCTGCTGAAGGCGCAATGTAGTTTTCTCTATTGTGTCTAATTCATCACGTTGGTTTCGAGGTAGCACATCATTTTTTCTGCATGCATCATATATAGCGCCCCGTATGCGTGTCCGAGCATACGCTTCAAATTCAAGGCCGGGTTGTGGTTCATATCGTTTTAATGCATCAAGTAACCCTGTTAGACCTTCTTGAATTAAATCATCCACTTCAACATTTGGGGGTAAACGTGATCCAATATGAAAGGCAATTCTCTTGACTAGTGGAAGGTAGGTCTTGATCCCCTCATCAATATCAATGGATTGCGAATACGGTGCTTTTTTCAAGATAGTTTAGATAAGAATGTTAGCCGACAGTAGCTTAAAAAAAGATTTTGGTAGAACTAGCTCTTGAGTGGGGCCTGATGTTGGTGGATTTAGAGAAAAATCGTCAGGATCTATGACAACTCGTTGTGCGTTGACGGCTTCAATCCAACCTAAAAGAGAAAGATCCTCGCCAATTGCTTTTTGAGATGCTTCTTTTAATCTTTCAAAACTTTCAGTCGCCTCGTCCTCTTTTTCACTGCCAACCATAAGAATCTGAAGCGGCTCATCTGCCTGAAATATCGAAATAGAGCGGATAATATTTAAAGCGTTTTTTAAAGACTTCTCATCCGGACTAGTAACAATAATCCTTTTTATATTATCACCATAGTAGGAAATTGATTTTGCTAAAGGAGAGTTAGTGGGCAGTAAAATGTAGTCAATATTTATAGAGCTATCAATCAAACGTCTATCTAACTTTGGGTAATATGCATTGCGAGACTCTATTGATGATTTTAATTTGGAGCCAGCTGCATACCAAAGGTTTTCCTCAATTTGCTTTATACATTTTTTAAGTTCGATTGAATTATTAAATACTTGCCCTAAATCATATCGAACTGGATAAAGTAATTTAGCCATAGTTTTACGTTCAGATAAGGAAAATTCATCTACTAGTAATACTTTGTTACCTTCCTTCTTTAAAGCATGCGCAAGTCCATGTCCAAGAACAATAGTGCTATCAACATCTAAGGTGCTTGCAATGCATATTACCGTTGAGAGTTCTGCGCCAAATATAGTACGAAGTCCTTCAGCTTGGTCTGTACTTGCAGTTGAAGTGTTCATGATGAAATTTTACGCATCCAATCGGTCAAATGATCAGTGAGAAGGGCGGGAATTTGCTCGTTGCTAATACTAAAATCGCTCGATGAGCTTCTGATGGCAAGCGACCTATGGCTAAGATAGCTAGCGTCGGGTAAATTTAAGTCTTCCGGCACACGTTGGCCGTTTGATATAAATAAAACTGGAAGATCGTTCCTAATGAGGCTGTCTATAATTGGGGCGAGATGTGCCGCCTCATCAATTTTTGTGATAATGGTAGCATCAAGTTTTCCGGAATTGTTCGCAAATGCGGCTTGATTGTGCAGATTAATTACCTCTTCTTGGGTTCTTAAGTCGGTTGTTGAGCTCATAACTAGAATTCTTGTGACCTTGCTTTTTTCTTGCTGTAAAAGCTGTGATTGCTCAATCATTAATGTATCGCGTTGGCTTACTCCGGCAGTATCGAGTAATATGATCTTGCGATTCGAGAGACTTTTTAATTTATTTTCTAAATCTTCACTATCTCGAATAGCGGTGACAGATAGACCGAGAATTTTGGCAAAAGTCTTTAGTTGTTCCTGGGCTCCAATACGATAGGTATCTGTGGTGAGTAATGCCACTTGATTTCGTCCATATCTCAAAACACAACGTGCGGCTATTTTGGCGATAGTAGTTGTTTTTCCAACGCCAGTAGGCCCTATGAACGCATAGATGCCACCTTTATCAAACATGTCAAACGGCCGAAGTACTTTAATTAAACTATAAATCTGATTGCTTGCGCTTTTCAGTAGGTAAGGGAGTTGGAGCCCTGCTGGCAAATTTTGAACAATTTGGGAGCATAGTTTTGGAGAAAATCCGACATTAAGTAAGTGTTTCAAAGCTTCGCTAATTTGGCCATTTTGACTTTGCAAGTTGTTCCATAAATTATTTGCAGCTTGAGACTGAAGTAGATACTTTACTTCATTGATTTCTGTAAATAGCTTATCAACTTTTGCGGAGTTTAATAAAGTGCCTTCGTTAATTAATTGTTTCTGAGTTGGCTGGACAGTTTCTTTAATTACCTCGTTAGGACTCTTTGGGGCGTTTACCTGGGGAGGGCGAGCCGGAGGTTTTTTGATGTTAACTCTTTCGGAGTCTTCCAGTCTGGCCGGCCTGAAGGACTGGGTTCCAGGAGTTCTAAGCGATGGTGCCGGGTCGCTATAGAATTCAGAATATCGTGTTGGACCTGATTCTTGACTGCTTACTGTGGGCTTAGTGAAAGGGTTTGCTTTTCTGGAGGCATTGGGGCGAAAGTAACTTTTTATATCTGGCGTCTTATGGCCAGACAGGTCTGGGATTTCAGTTTTTCCGGACATTGTTGTCAAATCATTAGAAGTGATTGCAACTATCTCCACCCCATCAGGAATGTCATTAGTAGATAGAATCATCGCATCTGGCCCCATCTTCTGACGGACCAGCTTTAATGCCTCAGCTGCGTTAGGGGCGGTAAACTTCTGGGGGCCCATTAAGTACTCCTGAATTTATATATATTGAATTTTATGGCGATTTTCCAGCCTGGGAGCACAAAACCTTAAAATAAGTGAGTGTGGAGGTTGGGGGCAGCTCATTTAATGCGAGGACTATAGCTTGAGGGCAAACTCGCCTGGCTATCCTGGAAAGGGTTGTTCTCGTTCTGGTGCCACTAACGATTACTGGTGGCAGGTTTTTATTTTCTAAGGCTGCTACCCCTTGAATAACCTCCTCCCCAAACATTTTTGCCAATGAGGGCTCTATTAAGCCATCTCCTGCAACTGCACCCGAGCCTATAGACTGCTCAATCAAGCGTTCAAATTCTGGTTGTATGCCTAAAACTTCATAACTCGTCCCATCTCCCAAGGTATTTTGTGTGATGGTTCTACGTAAGGCGTATCGAATGTGCGGAAGTATCTCGGTAGGGTCGTTTAGCTTGGTAGGATGTTCGCTAGCTACTTCAAGGATAGTTCTCAGGTCTTTTATCGGCACATTTTCCTCTAGTAGCAACTGAAGAATTCGTTGCAAAGTGGCTAAGGGTACAATTTTAGGGATAACGTCCTCAACTAGCTTTGGGTAACTAGATTTAAAGTGATCGAGCAAATCCTGAGTTTCCTGTCTACCGAGAAGTTCAGCGGCATGCTGACGGATTAGGTGATCAAGGTGCGTAGTAATCACTACAGCTGGTTCGACTACTGTACATCCTTTTGAAACCGCCTCATCTCGTTGAGAACGCTCTATCCATACTGCGGGCATACCAAAGGTGGGGTCTTTAACAGCAATTCCTTGGATTAGGCTATCTCCGCCTGGTTGAATGGCGAGCAGTTTGTCGGGCAGACATTGGCCTCGGCTGATTTCTGCCCCATAAAGCAGTATGCGGTAAGTTTCAGCCGTTAGCTGTAGGTTGTCACGAATATGAACCGAGGGAATTAAAAAGCCGATCTCAGTGACAAATTTTCTTCGGATGGCCCTAATTCGCTTTATGAGGTCACTTTCATCACCCTTATCAACTAGCGGAATGAGTCGATAGGCAAGCTCAAGACATAGGGGCTCAACGATAGGAACATCCTTCCATTCGAGTTCTTCCTGTACTTCTGATTGTATTTTTGCTGTTGCCGCAATCTGGGCAGCATCTTTTTTTGACTTAGTATGAGAGGCATAGGCAAGCCCCCCAAAAAGGCTAGCAAAACCTAAAAAGGTAAAATGAGGCATGCCAGGTATGACACCAAGCGTTCCAAGTACGATTCCGACTACGCCTAGTGCATTGCTATTGGCCTGAAATTGTTTGGTAACCTGACCAGAGAAGTTATCCTCGGTCGCAACCCTAGTCACCAATATACCGGCTGCAGTCGAGATAATGAGCGCTGGGATCTGTGCAACTAGACCATCGCCGATTGTTAGTGATGCAAAAGTAGATAACGCTTTCATGAATGAGAGGTCGTGCTGAACGATGCCGATAATTAAGCCGCCAACAAGATTAATGACCAAAATCATGATGCCTGCCATGGCATCACCCCTAACGAACTTGGAGGCTCCATCCATGGAGCCAAAGAAGTCCGCTTCTTGGGCAACCTCAGCCCGGCGTGTTTTAGCCTCTTCTTGCTGAATAAGTCCAGCATTGAGATCAGCATCAATGGCCATTTGTTTGCCAGGCATGGAGTCCAAGGCAAATCTTGCAGAGACTTCAGCAACGCGACCAGATCCTTTTGTAATTACAACAAAATTAATGATCGTGATCACCATAAAAATGACGATACCAACTGCAAAATTCCCACCAATTAAAAATACGCCAAAGGCCTCAATGACTTTTCCTGCAGCGTCCGTTCCTTTATAGCCATCTAAAAGAACGATCCTGGTTGAGGCAACATTTAGTGAAAGTCTTAATAGGGTGGTTAAGAGTAAGACCGTAGGAAAGGCAACGAAATCCTTAAAACTTTTGATATTAATTGCAGTAATTAATACGATGATTGACATTGCAATGTTAAATGTAAACAAGATGTCGAGTAAAAATGCTGGCAGAGGTACCAGCATCATTACCAAAATTAAGAGCACTAGTACGGGGATCGCCCCCTGAGGCTTGGGAGTGGGAAATTTGGAAAGGTCAAACCCGAAAAAATTCATAATATTTAAGGGTTTACCCTAGATTTCGCTTATTGCAAGATTATTGGTACAAAAGTGTAGTTACATAGGAATATAACCGATATTGAGCTGTTTTAAGATTAGAAAGCAGCATAAAAAATACCAAATGTTAGCTTTTACTAACTAAACTCTCATCAAGAAATGGTGGGCTCAGGTAGAAAACTAAAAAACTCCTAAACAAGTTACGAAGAACAGCCGTTAATTGAAATACAGGGGAATTGAGCAATAAATTTGCCACCCAACGTTATTAACAAAGAGTAGTTACTACGCAGTATTTAAGGAGAATCAAATGTCTACCGTTATCAATACCAATTTAGCGTCGTTATTTGCGCAAAATAGCCTTTCTAATGCCCAAAACAATTTGGCTGTTTCTGTGCAGCGATTGTCTTCAGGTTTGCGTATTAATAGCGCAAAAGATGATGCAGCTGGATTGGCGATTTCTCAAAACATGCAAAGCCAGATTAATGGCACAAATCAATCCATTCAGAATTTAAATGATGCAACCAATCTTTTGCAGACTGCCGACAGCTCTTTGGCAACAGTGCAAGATATGTTGTTACGTATGAAGCAGCTCTCTGTACAAGGTTATGACGGTTCTTTGTCAAACACTCAAAAGGCTGACATTGTTCAGCAGATGACACAACTTAATTCTGAAATTAACGCTACTGCTCAGCGCACCAGTTTTAATGGTGTTAATTTGCTCAGTAGTGGATCTTCAATCGATAACACAAACTCAGATATACGAAATAATGTAGTTCTTACGCCAACCGGGGCCGGAAGTGCAGTTGCCCTAGATACAACTGCTGGTACAGTTGGCGCATTGACTAATCTTAGCGATACTGCAAACTTTCTCGACGGTAGTGGAAACGCGCCAGGTACTGCGCAACCAACAGCAACAACGATATCAATCATGCCCAACCCTGTGGACAGCTTAACTTTGCCTGGTACTTATAAGGTATATAGCAAAGGAGATCAATTAACCATTACAGGAACAGTTGCAGGCGTCCCAACATCGCAAACTATTACAGTGAATGAAATGAAGGGATTGCAGGCGGCAGGAACAAACAATCCACAATCTCAAACGATGAATTTTGATAAGTTTGGAATCGAAATTCAAGTAAGCAATAACGTGGCTGCCGGATTAACAGAAACAGGGGCGCTGATTGCAAAAGCAATAGCAGCTCCAACTACACTAGTATTTACCGGAAAAAGCTCAGTAGTTGAAAACTTAGCAACATCAGGAGCGGCACCCGGCACTTACCAGTTAACGCAAGGCGATACCATTACATCGTTGAGCAGTTCAGCATTGAATACATTTATCGGTGCTGGCGGAGCTGCAACTGGTATGACAACACCTCCCGCACAAAATACCTACTACACGGTTGGACTGACTGGTGCTACATCTGGCGCAACTGGGGCACAAGCCTCTATTTTGGTGGACAGTGCTGGTAAGATTCAATCAATGACTCTTTTAAGTGGCGGTAGCGGCTACTCAGCTGCTGGTGAGGATCTAACAATTGCTGCTGGTGCAATAGGCCCTGGATCAAATGCCTTAACCATTACCGGTGGTTTGGCAAGCGGTGCCACGGCGGCACAGGTAACTATGAGTGGCACTGTAAATGGTAAGTTGACCTCCCAGTCCGTGCAAGTATCGACAGGAACAGCAAACACAAAACAAAGTATGAATTTTGATACATTTGGTTTAAGTTTTGATGTACACAGTTATCAAACTATGACTGGTGATGAAATTGCTACTGCTCTAGTAAATACTACATCTGGCAGCAACGGGACACCTGGTCAGGTAGTGGTTTCACAAGGGGTAAATAGTCAGCTTCAGTTTCAAAGCGGTGCATCCTCAAGCGCCTTTATTAGCATTAATACGCTAAATATTCAAACTGCGAATTCTGGTTCGCAGGTTGGAAATAACGCGGCAATGATGGGTGTGGGGTCTTCCATTGATGCGCTCCTTGCTCTTTCAGCAAAAGGATCACTTGGATCTCAAGCTGATTGGGCTGCAGCATTCCAAACGGCTGCAGCAGCTATGGATACAGCAACAGATCAAGTTTCTACCGAAAGATCTATATTTGGCTCCCAGATGAACCGCCTGAGTTATGTGAGTACGAATTTGCAAGCGCAAAGTACCAACTTACAAAACTCAAGATCAGCTATTATTGATACTAACTTTGCATCAGAAACAGCATCTCTAACTAAGGGCCAGATCATGCAACAGGCGGCAACTGCAATGTTGGCGCAAGCTAATCAGATGCCAAACGTAATTTTGTCATTACTTAAGTAATATGATATACATGTCAGGTAGATATTTTGCCTGACATGGTTTTTAAGGAGTGGAGTATGAATTCAGTAACATTGACGAATAAGTCGGGGCCTATTGCCCCCGGCTCCTCTTCGCCGTCCACAGGTAGAGCTCCCCAACAAATAGCGCAGCCAGCTACGCCTTCGGACGCTGAGATTGTTTCTAAGGTTGTCTCAAATTCAGAAATCAAACCTTCAAACGTGTCTCAATCTTCACAACCAACTCAAGAGGTAATTGCCAAAACAGCTCAGCAGCTCCAAACCTTTGTGCAATCTATGGGCAGGAACCTTTCTTTTTCTGTAGATGGAGTGACTGGGTATAACGTGGTGAGAGTGGTTAATCCAGAAACGGGCGAGGTAGTTAGGCAGTTGCCATCTGAGGAGCTTTTAAAAATTGCAGAAGCAATGCAGACAATCAATACAAGCGGTCTGGTAAATCAAAAGGCATAGGTCCTTGGCATGATTTTTGCTTTATAAGTAGGATAGCTGCAATTGCGGCGATAAATAAGGTAAGAGATGAGCGTAACCAGTGCCACACCGTCGTCGGTAATTACTTCGACGGCGCCAACTTCCAGCAGTGCCTCTTCGACAGCTAGTGCTGTCACAACAAGCGCAATTGATGTTGCCTCAATTGTTGCACAGCTAATGACAGTGGAGAATCAGCCTTTAACAACGCTTAAGGCAAATATCACGCAAAATCAGACGCTAATTAGTGACTTGGGTGTGATGAAAAGCAAAATTGCTACTCTACAAAGTGCACTGCAGACCTTTGAAAATCCGAGCACCTATAATAATCCGACAGCAAGTTCAAGCGATAGCACAGTAGTTACAGCTACTGCCACAAGTTCAGCAGCTATTGGGAGTGTTGCAGTTCAGGTATCTCAGTTAGCGACTGCCTCAGCATTTACGGTTAGTAAAAACGGAACCACAAATTTCTCATCTGCTTCTGACGTAATCAATATAGATCCAGTGAATGGTTTTCAAGTTCAAATAGGTGGAATTACATACAATAAAAATGGCGAAAAAACGACGGGTACTAACCCGCCCGTAGAAAATGCAATACCTAAAATTCAAACTAGCGGCGCTGGAAGCACTAGTACAGCGGCAGATTTAATTAGCTGGATAAATGGTTTAGGTGCTAATCTAAACGCTAATATTGTTCAAACGACAAGCCCAACAAATTGGGTGATTCAGATTAATGGAACACAGACGGGTTCAGCAAATGCAGTATCAGTACTGCAAGGATCTGGGTCAGATGCGTCGGTGACACAAAACGGCCCTAGTGCTCAAGATGCCATTGCTACTATTGGAGGAATAACTGTAAATAGGTCTAGTAACACGATTAGTGATGTTGTTAATGGGATTACTTTTAATTTGGTTGGAAAATCAAGTGGGAGCAGCACAAATATTACAATTGCAGCAGGGGCAGATAACTCAAGCGCGATGATTAATACGTTGATTACTGCTTATAACAATGTTATTAATCAGTACAATACCTATACGGCAAATAGTGCAAATTCAGCGACTCCAGGGGATTTCGCAAATAATCCTACAATGCTCTCGTTCGTAAATAATATTAAATCAATGTTCGCAAATGGCGCAACAGATGCCTCTAGCATAACTATTAAAGGTTTTGCATCAGGGAGCGATTCGATGAGCCTTGATAAAGTAAATGGATATTTACAAATTGGGGCTAGTAAATTTCAGTTTTCTAGTATGACTCAGGCTACACCATCTGTTAATGACTACATATCATGGGTAAATAGTTTGGGCGCAGGAGTATCGGCAAGTCTAGTGACTAGCGGATCATCTGTCTCGATCAGCATCTCAAACAGTACGCCTAGCGGAAATAGCGCTATTGATTTAAGTGGTATTAATGCCGCTACTCAGAGAAATACAACGAGCCTTTCGGCTATGGGGATGGATCTTCAATTAGATGGGACTATGCAATTTAATACAGTTAGCTATCAAAAAGCAGTGGCGAGTGGCCTAGCGGGGAAGTTGGCCACAGGTTTAAATATGGGATATGCGAGTGTTAGCAATAATCTTGAAACTTTCTTAACTTCTCAAATAGATCTAGCCTCTGGAACTCTGGCATCTGAGATATCTGCGGAGAAATCAAAAGTTGCTGATATGCAAAAAAGACAGAGCGATCTACAAGATCACTTAAATGGTATTCAGAATAATTACATCACTCAATACTCCGCTTTAAATGCATTACTATTTCAATTGAATGCTACAAGCACGTCACTGACTAGCGCCCTTACTGCAATAACAAATATCAATGCTGGAAAATAGTTCTGCATCAGTTAACCTTATATATAAATAATGATTAAAAAAGTCGCAAGAGCATATTCAAATATAGCAACCGAGGGAAGTGTTGGCTCATACAATTCAGGGCAATTAATAGTCTTGGTATATGAGCGAATACTTGATCACCTTAGGGTTGGTAAGGCTGCATTAGAAAAGGGTGATTACGCAATTGAGAGTTTTACAAAAGCGAATGATTTAATCCAGCAAGGACTGCTTGCTTGTTTGGATGAGAGGTCGGGCGGTGAGATTGCTTTAAATTTAGGAGCTATTTATGAATGGTGTTTACGGGAAATTATTCGCGGAAGAATTGATCGCTCACCACAAGTTATTAATGATGTAATTGATGTATTAACTCCACTTTATGAGGCGTGGATAGCGCTTATCCCTGAAGAGCTAAAACAACAAAATTCTTCGTTTGAAGCGCTGGTTGATTGAGTTGAAAATCTTTAGAGATTAATTACTTCTATAATAGGGGTTAATAGTAAGATAGGATGTTGAGTGCAAGGCTAGCTAGGCTCCGATATGACTATTCCGATTCCCTCAGGAATTCCAGCAAATAGCTCGGTAGATTTTCATCGAGATGAATTAATTGCGCCCCCTAGTGCGCCAACCCAAGTAAATAGCATCCAATCTATAGACCCTAGGACTGCATTGTTGATGCCTACACCTGTAACAGGGTTTGATCAAAATACAGCACTTGGAAATGCAGTTCAAAGTCAAAAAAATATAAACAATGCCGTATTGCTTGAGCTTAGCAACGCTAATGCTGATTCCGTAGATCAAAATAAAAATCTGGCTTTAGAGAGCATCCTTGCAGAAAGCTTAAGCCGAATGGACTCTTTGGGAAGCAAAGCAATTGGCCAACTACTTTCTAGTTTTATGGGAGGTGATACTCAAGATTTCAGCACAAACTCTTCAGCAAAAGATTTGCAAAATCAAGCAATGGTTACATGGCCATCGACAAATCAAGCTATGAACACAATTGGATTGCAGGATGATCCTAGAGTCATCATGTCAAATTTATACTCTAACTTAGAACATTCGGGTATATTTGCCGCCGATCAACTGAGAAGATTATTAATGCCTGCAAGTGCTCAGGATGAACAGAGCATTGAGCATGCAGGGTCCTTGATGGAGGAGGTGAAGAGTTACTTGAGCCAAATTACAGATCAAAGTGCAACAGTCGAAGATTCCGTTAAATTATTACTAAAGGGTGAATTAGTTTGGCAGGGAATGATCGGGGATAAAGTACATTCTAAATTAAGCCGTTCAGATACATGGGAATCTGACCCAAAAAACCCTAATCAATTATTAAAGGGGGTTAAGCTAGCGTTAGAAATTGACTTGCCAGTGCTGGGCAAGGTAATGATTATGGGAACCGAATTTGGTGGAAATATCAATATTACCGTAGAGTCGAGTCCTGAGGCTAAAAGAGAAATGGCTGGAGATTTTGATAATGTATTAACGGCGTTACAACAAATAGATCCTAAGGCTCAGGTTAGCTTAAAGGTAACAACCTAAAAAATAATATGAGTGATATTGAGAGCAAGAGAGTAGTTAAGGCGGTAGCTTTACAATACGAAGCCCATGGGGCTGCCCCAAAAATTACTGGTCAAGGCGAAGGTTTTGTTGCAGAGGCAATCCTAGCAAAAGCAAAGGAGATGGGTATTCCAACAAAGATAGAGCCACAGCTGGTGGAATTTTTAATGCAGTTGAAATTAAATGATTTAGTTCCTCCCAAATTATATGCCGCTGTAGCGGAAGTACTAGCTTGGGCTTATGAGCTGGACCAACAAAAATCTTACTCGGGAAAAGACCGCTGATTAAAAACTATTAATTAAACCTGTAAGTTTGTAACTTCTTTGTATGCATCTACTAAGCGGTTTCTTACGGCAATCATTCCTTGAAGTGATAAGTTGGCCTTTTGAAGGGAAACAATAACCTCTTCAAGTGAGGTATCCGAGCTACCGGTGGAAAATGATTGAGCTTTTGCTTGGGCCGCATTTTGTGCGCTATTTACATTTTCGATGGCATTTTTAAGGATACTTTGAAAATCAGTACCGTTCTCAGCTTTATTTGATTGGGGCGAGCCAACGCCGCCACTAGCAGCAGCGGCTAGTTCTTGCATCTTCGAAATCATGGTGTCCACGTTGCCCGCATTCATGCCCATATTATCCATCAGAACTAATCATTAAAGTAGCCTTTATCATGATATGACTTTAGTTTATAGCGTAAAGCCCTATCCGAAATCTCAAGTATTTCAACGGCTTTTTTACGACTTCCATTTACTTCTATCAAAATTTTCAAAATATGCTCTCGCTCTACGGCTTCAAGACTCTTGCTACTAGTATCTGCAATAAACATGCCATTTTTTGTATCCGGAGATAAATTTATTGCGTTTTTGACAAAATTTACAGGTTTAGCGCCTTCGAGGTAATTGTTGTCATCCAATTCTAGGTCTGCAATAGTGATTACATCTCCATCACAAAGCAATACTGAACGCTGAATAGTATTTTCCAATTCCCTCACATTTCCTGGCCAGGAGTATGACTGAAGATATTTTTTGGCATCAGGCCCAAGTTGGATCGATTCTCTACCCAGATTAATGCGATATCGGCTCAAGAAGAACTCTGCCAATGGAATAAT
>CANGLL010000047.1 GCA_947454605.1 Methylococcaceae bacterium
ACTTGGACTGGTATAATCAGGAAAGGCCACATTCAAATCTGAATAGACTGACTCCTGATGAAGCCTATTATGGTTTGTTGTCACCATTAAAAAAAGCAGCTTAATAAAATGACAGGTATTCACTTATAAATTGATAATGTCTGTTTAAACAATTGGGGCCAGCTCTGAAGCTCTTGCTAGAGTGTTACTAATTGCAACAATATTTTTATTCATATGCTTTTCAGATAGTAGTAGTTTATAAATTTTTAAGTGAAAAATTGAGCGAGGTCTAAAATCATAATAGATGGTCACAAAACATAATAATAACTGTCATTAAGCCCTCTATTTAAACGATGTCGCTTGTAATCAAGAATTAATCAGGGTGGTGCATGTGTGCAATAAAAAATTGTGATTTTTCAAACAAATACTAGTAAGGCTATTCACTAATTGTGTACTAGTAGTTATGAGTAAATAAGTGTTATCTAACTAGTAGTTAATAATATGGAGTTCTAATAACTAGTCTTATATAGTATTAACAATCAAGATAAGCCGACTATGCTATTATCTAAACTATTAGTAATAGTTTTTAACAGTTAGTTCTTGTTAGTTATAGTTAATAGATATCTGTTATAACTATTTAATATTTAGTAATTACCACTAAAAAAATCTTTATTTTGTTAAAAAGTGGTATGTAAACAGTTGTTGCCATTCATAGTTACGCAATAAAAAAGGTTATAAAGAGTACCTTTCTAGTTGTTAAGTTAAGTTGCTATACTACATACAAGTACTAATGACTTAGCCATGGTTTTTTTATTGGTTGTTACATAATTACACTATCAAGAAAGAAAGAGTTATTGGCTTTTTTAAATGTTATCGACTAGTTAATTTGTAAATAACGTACTTTAATAACTAGTAGAATAGAGTTGTTTTATTCAGAACAGTAGTAGTACAAATGAATTCATACAGTAATATTTACAGTAACAGGTATTACTTAAAAACTATAAATCTAGCAATAACAACATGTAAGGAACATAATTATGTACACCCCGCCTCCACCACCGAACTAAGAATAACCCCAAGTATGATTCATTAATACTTGGGGTTTTTTTATGCTTTACATAAACGCCTTTTACAGAATCCTGCTAATAAAAGCGATCAAGGATAATCTTGGCGAGTAGGACGCACCATTATTTCACTGATGTGAACGTGAGCTGGTTGGGTAATCATAAAATGAATAGTATTAGCTATATCTTCACCGATTAACAATGGCCCAAATTTTTCTGTAAAACCAGATACCATTGCTTCACTGTAGCCCGCTGCATCTTGAAAACCACTTAATAGTAAGCCCGGCTCAACTAATGAAACCCGAATGCCTTTGGGACCTATTTCACGACGTAACCCTTCTGCTAAGGCATGTACTGCAAACTTTGTGGCACCGTACACGGCACTAAAAGGTGAAATATTACGCCCAACAACTGATCCTATAATAATGATGTCAGCAGTAGCACTAGGATGAAGACCCGCTTGTGATGCCACCATCAATCGAGCTGATTTTTGGAGTAACACCAAGGTACTGGTTACATTGATCTGCAGTATTTTTTGGAATTCTACTATGTCACTGTCCATAACTGATCCACCTAAGCCACGGCCCGCATTAGCAATGACAATATCAGGGTATTTTCCAAAACGAGATAACGCGGCTTCAAACAAAGCATCAATCACACTATCCTGTGTAATATCACCAGAAACACCATAAAACTTCGCACCCAATTCGGCTTCTAAAGATGCTAGCTTTTCAGCATTGCGACCATTCCCAATAACTGAAACGCCCTCTGCAATTAATTTTCTGACAGTTGCTTCACCAATCCCAGATGTAGCGCCTGTTACAATCGCTATACGCTCAATCTGTTGTGCCATCTTATTTATCCTCTTCGTTTGAAATATTTATTAGAATCCTTGCTGACATTGTATCTTTCATGGATTTCACAGACAATCCTTGTGAAAGCAGGTTCGACAGATTTATAGTTGAGGCGCGCTTGTTAAAACCTCTTACCAGCAATCATTAAGACCTACGCCATTCGCACTGTTCACAATACCTTTAACGCCCAGATCAGTCAGCGTCAGATCACCGCACTTATCATTTGCTTGAAGCCCAATTGGGATAGCTGTTAAGGTATAACTCATGGCGGTTGCCGCACTGATGGAGAGATTATAATAGGCGATACCACCTCCTAATGGAGACGTCGCTGAAAATATCCTAGCCACGCCCTTATCCCCAGATAATCCAGCACCCAAATACGTATAGTTTTGGGTATAGTAACGCTCCATCGCATTAGAAAATGCCATTAATGTGGCTTTAGCCTCTGCCCTTCTTGCTTTCTGAAGACTACTTATGAAACTGGGATATGAAATACCGGCTAACACGACAACTAATACCAAGGTAATCATGAGCTCAATCAATGTAAATGCGCCGTATCGTTTCATTGATTAAATATCTCTCGCCATGCAATTCGACCCATTTTGTCTGTCACGTTTTCTTGTTTAGGTGCCGTTACAGGAGATATAACTGTTTCTGGTAATGTCGTTAGTTCTGTCACCTTTTCACTTCCATCTCGAAATACCTGCTGAACAGTAATACTCCCATCATCTTGAGTGATCGTATTCACTACATAAATCGATAAATCACTGTACGTAGTAGTCGTCGCTTTTATATGACCAAAATTTGTTGTAATGACACTTTTAATGCTGAGTCCAACTGGAATAGTTGGCTCAATAATCTTAATAAGCTGGCTTCCAGATTGAAGCTCTAGATGAGAGAACAATACGCTATTAAGCGTAGTCGTCTGTAGATAGGTTGGCTGAGAATAAAACCCAGCGCCAAGATACTTAGCCACAGGAATACAGGGCGCCGTAACTGTTACCGTACAACTCGTAAACCGATCTAAATCTGTCAGTAGCCCATCGCCATTACTATCAAAAATGGGATGATCAGGAGAGCCCCCTGTATTAATATCCAGTTCATAAAACCAATGGCTAAAATTGCTTGTACCCTGAGCATCAAAGGTGGCTAGTGTACTTACAAAATAGAAGCGCCCATTTTCCTTAAAAGGATTGTCTCCGATGACTTGCTCTCCCATGGGCAAAGCAAGTCGCCATGCCCGATGCTGTAAACTCGTTGCATCCCATTGAGGTTGATAGGCTGTTACAGTTCGCCACGTGCTTGAACCTAAACCAACTAAACTTTGTTCTAATAGTGCTGTACTACCTGCAGGCGCCCCATCCCAAACCCCATAAACATAATGGACGGCGGACGCATCAATATCATCTTCTGAAAGTACACGGCCAGTTGCAAAAACAACTAACTGCCCCACTCCGCTTGGATGCGCTGTAATCACTGGTGCAGTGGTAATAGCTTGCAGTGGTGATGTCGTAAATAGCGAACCATAAACTCCCACACTAAAGTCTGGTGAGGATAAACTACTTAGATTAAACTTCCACACTTGCCCATCTAAATCGCCTGCGTAGACATAATCAACTTTACCATCACCATTAGCATCAAATAATGTGGGTGATGACAAACCATTGGGACTTTGACTGTTTCCAGAACCGGTATCAATTGCCTTAATTAAGCCACCGGACTCTAAGTTGATCACATAAAGTATCGCATGACCACTACCCGAGTTTACATACCCGTTACCCGCAATAACCACAGCAGTGCCATCATTCAATCGACCTATTTTTGGCCGGCCATAGGTATACCCTAAATCTGCAAAACCTATTGTATCTGGCGTAATTTCCCATTTAATATGCTGAGTAGCACTGTACTCATCTTCAGCATTGGCATTCGTTACATCTAAGCTATAGAAACCTTTACCTCCCGCGCCTAAACCACCCACTAATATTGATTTATCACTATTTTGATAAGACACATTAGCAATGCTCATATTGCCGTCTACAAAATAACTGTGCACATAAGGCTTATTCGCTAAACGCTTTAAATTGGCGATTAACATGGAAGGAATGTAGGCGTATATCTCTTCTGCAGTTAAGGCATTAAACACATGCAACAGACCATCGTTAGCACCCACATAAAGGTATGGGTGCGCTTTATCTTGTTGCCAATAGGTAATATTAGTATGAATAATATCGCCTAATACTGATGCTCTAACTCTATAAGCCTCTGGTGCATAACCCTCCGCACTACGATCACCCCGAATATAATCTACACGCTTCGGCCCAGAAATCTCATCGCCCAAACTAGCTTGCTGATTTGCAGAGAGCTCTGTCCATCTAAAAGGAATTGAATGGCTCCCATTACGGGTGACTATTTTTCTAGCCGTATCATAATTTAATAAATTTAAGCGACTGGCGACAGTCGATAAGCCCCACGGCCCCGTAGCTTGCACTTGAGCCAAATCATTAATGGCTTTAGCGCTCATATCGCCACTCCAATTTGTTGGATCAAATGTAAATGGATAAACTGTGGATTGATCAGACTGTAAATCGCTATAACTGATAGCGAGACTGCCTATACTTGCAATAGGTTGAAGTGCTGGATCAAATAGCTCTGCCGCAAGCAACGAATGATTAAGGCCTATCAACACCGATAATAATCTTAGCGACCTACTTTTAATAAACAAAGGCGGAAATAGGGACTTTAAAATAACTTTGTAACTGAACAAAGGTACTGCTATCCAAGCCCCATGCTATCGTGGTAATACGAAATGTTGCCAGTACTCTACTGGCATCTGAGCTTTGCGCTATATGCATTAACTCAATCACATACCGAGGAGCTTGCACGACATTTTTAAGCTGTCCACTGAATGCACGTCCTTTCTCTAACCAATTAAAATTGACTACCGACCATAATGGCGTCGCTATTAAAGGACATAATCCTTGTACACAATCAGAGCCCTGAAAGGGCCCTGCACTTAATTTCAAAGGATTAAACGTTAAATTATTACCACTAATAAATGCTTCAGCCTCTCTTAATGATGACTCCGCAGCTTGCAATGCCACACTCCGACTGTAATAGTTTGCGCGCATCTTTTCTTCTAATAGACTGGTTTCTAAAGCGGTCGTCGCAATTAATGTCAATAAGAGTAATAAGATTAAACTCATCATTAAAATAATACCGCTCTGCGACTTCAACTTCAGCATGACAGAGGGCTCATGAATGTCGATTTCTAAGCATATATGTTGAGCTATAAACGCGCCTTAAGCGTTTATCCGTTCTAATCGTGCCATTAAAGTTATAGGGGATGGCCTTGTCGATTAAGTTGTCATCCATACTGCTCAACAATAAACTGACTTTAATACTCACTACCTTCTCAAAATCGACGCCTGAGTTATAGGTTACGTAGACATTAGGTGCGCTATCAGCATCCGTATCCACACCATACAAAAACACCATTGCTTCAACACCTTCAACAATATCGTTGTTGATACTATTTGTATTTCGTCTTAACACCGCATTATTAAGAGTGTAAATAACAGTAGACGTTTTATCCCAATAATAACTCGCCGATTGATTAACACTGTCGCCGCAATTTGTCGTTGGCATTGCCACCACAAAAGCGGCTTTTAAGATGAGTCTTGCTTCATCACCGTATAGATCACCTTTACTCGGCTTTAAACAGCCCCAATAGCCTGTTACTCGGATATCACGCCCTATCAACTCCAGCGCTAACCAACCGTTTTCTTGTAACCGCGACAAGTTATCTTGAATACGATAAGTTTGCTTAATATTAATAAAAGTAGCTATGGCACCGCCTAATAGAAAAGTGCCGATCAATATAGCTACCATCATTTCTATTAAAGACAATCCCCTCTGCCGCTGTCCATCATTTACATTTGGCAGCATCTTCATAGTAAGAAACTCATAGTGATATTTGCATCCAAGGCATTAACAGCCCCATCCCTGTTTTCATCCCATTGAATAGAAATGGTGTAAACGCCATTCGTATGTGTAATAGCACCGGTTGCATCAGTGGATAGCTTGGACAACTGCGCTTGCCAATCACACAAATCCAAGGCAACAATTTGTTGAGGCGCGCAAAGATTCCCGCTGTCTTTACACTGATTACAAGGGGTATCTACGTTATGCGTTGAAGCGGCGACAACAGTGGTTAAATACAGCTGCTGGGCATGCGGATTGGCCCGAATCCTATCGATGACATCCATAGCCATTAAGTTTGCCTGCCCTCGCGCATAGGTACTTTGATTATTCTTCAAACTGATGATTTGTAGACCGGCTAAACCCAACAAACCTACTGATAATATAACCAAGGCTATTAACACTTCTATTAAGGTGAAACCCCAAAACTTAGTCATCTGTTAAAAGGGTGAGATCGTGCAAGAGACAATTTCACTGCCATCATCTCTTTCTGGAATACCATTATGATTAGCATCAATCCCTAAATGGATTCTGCCTGCCGCATTCACTGTCACTAACCTTGAGGTATAAGATTTAGGTAAATTATCACCGTCTCTATTATCACAAATCACAAAGCTACCAAAATTACTACTGGTGCCGTCTGATTTAAAGCGTATAAAGTTAGTAAAATTCTTGTTACCTCTTAACGTAAAGTTAGCGGGCAAAGCCGAATGCACCCGCAATAAAATATCAGTAGTATCTAATACATTCTTATGTGCTGACGTTGATCGATCAATATCTACAAAGATTTGCCACCCTTGCTCCCATTGCAAGAAGGTTTTTCTTAAGACCACTTGTTGGCCGCGTTTTATCGCTTCACTGCGCGCATAATTAAGATCAGTGACCCACTCATTGATACTCGTGGTTAATCTATTCGTAGAAAGTAGGGTATTAAAACTTGGCATCGCTAAGCCAAACAAGACAAGCCCGATGGAAAGCGTAATGAGTAATTCTAATAGCGTAAACGCCAGAGGATAGCTTGGAACATTTTGCATACGACGCAGTCACTCCAAGACTCATGATGAGAACCTTAACCGATAACGCTAAAAATCAGCGGACTCGAATTAGGTTATGTCGCAAATCTAATACTAATCAAAATAATGTTAGCTAAAGTAGATTTGCTTTAAGCCATACTAACATGGATTATTCAATCGTTATCAATTAACTTAGCCACTGATAATGAACCATCAATAACAAAAGGCCACCTGCAAATACCGCCGCCAATACGTCATCAATCATAATACCGAACCCTCCGGCAACATGACGGTCTAACCACCTAATAGGCCAAGGTTTTAAAATATCAAAGAGTCTAAACAATACAAAGCCAGCCACTATAGTTTGCCAAGTACATGGCACTAACCACAAAGTGATTAAATAGCCCGCCACTTCATCCCAAACAATACCACCAAAATCATGTTCGCCTAATTTATGAGCGGCAATACCACATATCCAAATACCGCCGACTATCGCCACAGTAGTTAAAATGCTGTACGTGATAAAGTTCGTTTGGGCAAATAACCAATACACGGGAATAGCCGCTAAAGTCCCCATGGTACCGGGGGCTTTCTTTGCGAGCCCTGAACCAAAACCAAACGCTAAAAACAAAAGTGGGTTAGATAATATCTGCCTGGGGGTTAGCTTATTTTTACCGTAAGAACTATTTAGAAAAATGCTCATAACCTTTATGTTCAAAAGTTTGGATAGCACCCAATTTACGCACGCGTAAACCCGGTGTGGATTCAATAACACCCATCTGAGTGTATTGGCCTGTGAGTTGATGTACTTTATCAGGACTAATGGTAAAACAAAGCTCGTAATCATCACCTGCCGTTAAAGGCATCATCCAATCATTCGTCTCATTGACATAGGCCATTACAGACGCTGACAGGGGTAGACTTTCCCAATCTAGACAAGCACCCACATGACTTTGATCCAGAATATGTCCTAAATCAGAAGCCAACCCATCTGATAAATCAATACACGCATTCGCTTTATCAATTAAATCTAAACCCGCAGCAACTCTAGGATCAGGCGTATTAAAGCGCTGTAAAGCAGAGTGAGGATCAGCGCATTCATAACCTAAGTTAATCTTTAAACCGAGTCCTGCATCACCCAAGTTCCCGGTCATAAATATTAAATCACCGACTTTAGCACCCGAGCGTAACAAAGCTTTTTGTTCTGGCACCAAACCCATGGCTTGTACGGTGAGCGTTAAGGGCCCAGCAGTGGTATCTCCGCCAATTAAATCAACACCATATCGCTCGGCAAGAGTTAAAAAACCTTTAGAAAAAGCCTGCAACCACTCAGCATCAACCGAGGGTAGCGTTAGGGCTAGCGTCACCGAAAGTGGCTTTGCCCCCATACTGGCTAAATCACTTAAATTAACCGCTAATAATTTATGACCCAGTTGTTCAGGGTCAGCCTCTGCAAAGAAGTGCACCCCTTCAACCATCGTATCGGTAGTCACCGCAAGTTGGTAACCCACAGGCAACGACAACAACGCACAATCATCACCAATACCCAAACTTGTTGAGCTATTCTTAGGCGCGGGTTGCGCAAAAAACTGATGAATCAGGGAAAATTCAGTAAGTGCCATGGATGTTGTTTTTAGAGTAGCGAACAGGCCGTTTAGTGAGTGCCTGCATCACCTTTATGGCTGTCGGTTTTAGCAGCCATTTTAATCTTTACTTCAATTTGACGTTTTTGCTGAGCCAGTTTATCTAAGATACCATTCACATATTTATGACTGCCATCCGCACCAAAGCATTTAGCCAGATTAATGGCTTCATTTAAGATAACCTTAAATGGCATATCTGGCCGTTGCAACAACTCATAAGCACCGATTCTTAATATCGCGCGTTCAACAGGATCAATCTGATCTACAGGTCGATCAACAAATTCAGTTAAAGCCGCATCGATAACATCAAGATTTTTAGGTACACCATGAAATAGCTCAACAAAATAACTTTTTTGCGCGTCTTTTAGGCGATCTTCTTCATTAAACTGACGTTCAATTTCCACTAAACTTTGCCCTGTCATTTGCCATTGATACAAAGCCTGAACACCGGCTTTGCGTGCATTCGTTCTAGCTTGACTCATTAGGCTTCCAGGTTATTAAACAAACTAACCATTTCGATCACTGACATTGCAGCTTCAGCGCCTTTATTACCGGCTTTAGTGCCTGCACGTTCAATCGCTTGTTCAATTGAATCAACGGTTAAAACGCCAAAGCTAACAGGAATGTTATATTGTAAAGACACTGTCGCGATACCTTTTACACACTCGCCTGCTACATATTCAAAATGCGGTGTACCTCCTCTAATTACTGCACCTAAAGCAATAATCGCATCATATTTTTTTGTGGCGGCCACACGTTGCACAACCACAGGTAATTCGAAAGCGCCGGGGGCTCTCACTACGCTAATGTCAGCTTTATTTGCACCGTGTCTGACTAAGGCATCTATGGCACCCGCTTCTAATTGCTCAACAATAAAACTATTAAAACGAGAGGCCACAATACAAAATTTACCACCGTTGACTAATAAATTACCTTCAAATGTTTTTATGGCTGACATATTATCTCTCTACACTATTAATAAAAATTCTTACCGAAACAACCTACCTAAGCTCTGTGCTATGCAACGTGCTCAGAGACCTCAAGATCGAAACCTGACAAACCTACATACTTCTTATGCGTACCTAATACTTTTAATTTGTGTACACCTAAATCTAACAATATTCTTGATCCCGTGCCTGTCATACGCCAATCAGAACCATCCACGTTACTACCAGCACTCGGTATACCATTATCCTCTAACTGATAACGATGTATTAATTCTGCTAAAGACTTATTGCCTTCTGATTGTCTAATCACCACCAAAACACCACGCCCCTCTTCTGAAATCTTTTGCATTGCCATACGAATGGACACACTGCCTTCATTTCTATTCGATGCAAACACATCATCCAATAAATTACGTGCATGCACTCTAACTAACACAGGCTCATCACCTGACACGTCGCCCATCACTAAGGCTAGATGCAGATTATTATCGTTTTTATCTTGATAAGCATACAAACGAAAATCACCAAACTCGGTGGGTAATACACATTCGCTAACGCGTTCTAAGGTATTTTCATGTTGAATACGATAATGTATTAAATCCGCTATCGTACCCATTTTAAGATTATGTTCTTGGGCAAACACTTCTAAATCAGGGCGTCTAGCCATGGTGCCGTCTTCATTTAGAATTTCGACAATCACGGCTGAAGGATCAACACCGGCTAATTTAGCAAAATCACACCCCGCTTCTGTATGTCCAGCACGGCGTAAAACCCCACCGGCCTTAGCCATCAACGGAAAAATATGGCCCGGTTGCACTAAGTCTTCGGGTACAGCATTCAATGCAACAGCGGCTTGCACAGTGCGCGCTCTATCAGCAGCAGAAATACCCGTTGTTACACCGGAAGCCGCCTCGATAGAGACCGTAAAATTAGTGGAGTGTGCTGTCTTATTCTCATTCACCATTAAAGGTAAACGGAGTTGTTGGCAACGATCTTCAGTTAAGGTTAAGCAAATCAAACCACGACCGTAACGTGCCATAAAATTGATGTCTTCAGGTCTTGTAAAGGCCGCGGCCATCAACAAGTCACCTTCGTTTTCTCGGTCTTCATCATCCATGATGATGACCATTTTGCCTTGTTTTAAATCTTCAATGATTTCTTCAATCGTATTCATTAGCCAAAAAACCCACTCTTTTGCAATAATTCTTCAGTCACACCACCCATCGATGTTGCGGCGGCTTCACCTAACATTAGGCGTTCCATATACCGAGCTAACAAATCTACTTCTAAATTAACCAAATCACCCACACTGAGTAGCGCTAAGGTTGTGTCTTTTAAGGTATAAGGCACAATATTAACGTTAAATTGCGCACCTTTAACTTCATTGATCGTCAAACTAATACCGTTGATACAAATAGAGCCTTTTTCCGCAATATATTTTGCTAAGTTATCAGGGGCTTTAAAGGTAAAACGAACTGAACGACCATCAGGCTTTTTCTCGAGTAATTGACCCATACCATCCACATGCCCACTGACTATATGCCCACCCATTCGTGTTGAGGGGGTTAAAGCCAACTCTAAATTAACGGGACTGCCAATCGTAGCGGTAACGAGTACTGTTCTAGAAAGCGTTTCGTTTGATACATCGGCACAAAAATAATGTGGCCCGAGCTCTACAGCAGTCAAACACACACCATTCACTGCAATACTATCGCCTAACGCTGTGTCTTTTAAATCTAATGTACCGGTATCGACCGTTAAACGACAATCACCCGATTTTCGCTCAATAGCCGCTATTTTACCGATTGCTAAAATAATACCTGTAAACATTAAAACCCTTGTACTCTAGTTAGCGCGCAATTGACGCTGATGATAAGGTTAATTTTAAATCTGGTCCAACGTGCCTGACATCTTGCCATTTAAAGGTCTTTTTATCGGCCATGTGCTGTAACTGGGGCAGGTTAAATAGACCGCGACCTTGATCACCCAACACACAGGGCGCCATATAAACTATCCATTCGTCGACCCAATCTTCCGCGAGTAAAGCACCATTTAAAACAGCACCCGCTTCAACCAGGACCTCATTAATCTGTTGTTCTGCTAAAAAGCCCATCACAGCTGACAAATCAATACGAGCTTGCTTAAGTGGTAATTGATAGATCTCAAACCCCATGGCTTTTAAAGCAGACACCTTAGCGTCATCTGTTGATGCCGTTAAAATGATACTGCGCCCTTCTAAACCGGCCATCTTTGCACTGACTGGCGTGGCCAAATGCGTATCTAAAATAACTCTAACAGGCTGAGTCACAGACGCATCCATACGAGCATTTAAAGAAGGATCGTCAGCCAAAACGGTATTAACCCCCGTTAAAATAGCTGAGCTCTCTGCCCTTAATAGTTGCACATCTGCCCTTGCCTGAGCAGAGGTAATCCATTGACTCTCACCCGAGGCCATAGCCGTGCGACCGTCTAAACTCATTGCTATCTTGCTACGCACAAACGGTCTATGCCGCGTCATTCTAGAGATAAAGCCGCGATTTAGTGCGCTAGCAGCCTCTTCTAATACACCTAAAACTACCTCACATCCCGCTAGTTTTAATTTCTCCAATCCACGTCCTGACACTAAAGGATTAGGGTCTTGCATAGCAACCACAACACGCTTAATGCCTGCGGCAATTAAGGCATCACAACAAGGCGGCGTTTTACCCTGATGACTGCACGGTTCTAACGTCACATAGGCAGTAGCACCTGAAGCATCAGCTACCTTTTTTAAGGCTTCAACTTCAGCATGTCCCTGCCCTGCTTTAACGTGCCAACCTTCACCAATAATTGTATTATCTCTGACTAAAACACACCCTACGCGTGGATTAGGGTCCGTCGTATAAAGTCCTTTTTTTGCTAGCTGTATGGCTCTTGCCATGTAAAAAGCATCTTGTGTCGCAGACATTACTTGTTTTGCAGACTATTAATCATTTCAGTGAATTCGCTAACATCCTGAAAGCTACGATACACGGAAGCAAACCTAACAAAAGCCACATGGTCCAAAGTGCTTAATTCTTTCATCACTTTCTCACCTAAATGCAAGACAGGGATTTCTCTTTCGCCCGTTTCCATTAACTCTTTTTTAATGCGCGTAATGGCAGATTCAATGGCATCGCTATCAACAGGTCGCTTTTCCAAGGCTTTTAGCATACCGGAGCGCAGTTTACGTTCATCAAACGGCTCACGATTACCCTCACGTTTAATAATGCGCGGTAAGTTTAATTCCACCATTTCAAAGGTAGTAAAACGTTCTTTACACCCGTTACATTCACGT
This sequence comes from Methylococcaceae bacterium, assembly GCA_947454605.1. Lineage (GTDB taxonomy): Bacteria > Pseudomonadota > Gammaproteobacteria > Methylococcales > Methylomonadaceae > Methylobacter_C. Next base: position 12,795 of record CANGLL010000047.1, read on the forward strand.
CTACGACGAACTTGATCACCGTCATTGATCAATCTAGAATCAAGCACCCGTGTATCTTGTGCCGTGCAAAACGGACATCGCATAACTAAACCAAGGTTAATAGCCGGAAGATCGGCTGATAAATTTACAACCATGTATTTTATAGCATTTACGGCTGATTCCTTATCTTTATTTTAGGGTCAACTTGATATACCTATGGGATTAACTAAGAAGCGGTATAATTTCTGCAAACTAAAATGACACGATAAATAAATGAAAATATTAATACGCAATCTAGCACGTACAACAACAGAGGCAGAACTCCTCTCTCTATTTGAAGCACATGGCGCCGTGCAATCTTTCACACTGGTACTAGACAAAGACACCCAACTATCAAAGGGCTTTGGCTTTGTAGAAATGCCCAAATCGGGCGAAGCTAAAGTCGCCATTACTCAATTAAATGGCACTTTAGTAGCTGGATTTAAGATACGCGTAAAAAAGGGAGAGTAACGCCCTTTTTATAACGACTACTCTCTAAGAGAGCTTAGCCTAACTTTTTTAAATACGCTTCAATGTCTTCACTGCTTTCGATATCACTGTAAGGTGCTATCGATTGTAGCTTTTCAAGAATTTTGGCTTCTACATCCGTAATGGGATAACCAAATGTTGATGCAACCGCTTCATACGTTTCAGGGTTATATTCTTTTAGAGCCATCGCAAATAACTTACGCGGATCCACTTTAAGCACTTCAGCTAATTTAGGCAGTAAATACAAAGGTACCTTAATAGCGCCTTGTTTAATCATGGTGATTAAATTAGGTGTGTTAAAACCTAATTGTTCTGATATTTGCTTTTGCTTCAGCGGACTTTTCTCAATATGATACTTAAGATATTCAGCCGTTTTATTCACTTTTTGCGCGTCTTTTTTCATAGTTCCTTTTTTCACTTATGATTAGGTTAAGTAATAATTGTTTAACTATAAATATCATACAAGCAATGTCTTTAATGTCAATGAATTATG
>CANGLL010000048.1 GCA_947454605.1 Methylococcaceae bacterium
ATATACCGTTAAAAACTAATTCGTTTATTCTTGAAGCCGGAACACGTAAATGTATAGATAGTGCATTGGGCGTCATATCCAAAGGTCGTAAATATTCTTCCCTTAGAATTTCGCCAGGGTGAATTGGACGCATATTATTTGTTGTCATATTTATCCTTTTCAAGAAGGTGAAATGCTTGTGCTTCAACGCTTATTAGCAAGGCGATTTGGCGTACTTAATTCTAACGTGATTAGTTTAATCTCAAATGCCCCGGTTGAAGATATAGAAATGTGGGTTGATCGCGTACTTGACGCTGAAACCCTTGATGATATTTTTAAGTAACATACTAAAAATGACAAGTTAATAAGGCAACATCCTTCATGGTTGATGCATCTCTTGGCATCGGCATAGTATAGGGTTCTAACCTTAAAGTGGTTCGACAGGGCTCACCACGAACGGTTATTTACCACCAACCCACTAGCCCTTAAAATCCGATAAACGGCAGTTTATACAGAAAACACATCTTGTAAGCGACTAATATAGCGGATTTAATCGCCGTTGTGCCAGGGATGGTCATTATGGTCAGCCACTTGAAATCCAAGCTTCAAGTTTTTGAGTGAACTCTAATTAAGTATCAGTTTTATTTTAACCAAGAATTGATTTCAATTAAATTATCTTCATTAATTGTACCTAGTGCTTTAAAAAAACGCATACGGTTTGTTATATACTCGTATTTTGATCTTGAAAACTCACGTTTAGCTTTATATTCAACCTGCTGCGCTCTTAACAAATCAGCGACAGTCTCAATACCTAACTTAAGCGAGCTTTCCATCGCTTGCCTCGATTTAACCGCCGAAGATAAAGCTTTTTCAGATGCTTTTATACGCCTTGCATTTGCATTAGAGGAAGAAAAAGCATCACTGGTTTCTTTTATTAATCCCCTAAGTTTTGCTTCATTATCTTCTTTACTTATTGATAACTTGCTTTGAGCCTCGTACATACGGTGTGTAGTTGTTCCACCACTGAATATAGGAACCGTTACATTGAGAGCTGCCATTTCGGTTTGATAAGGCTGAGTATAATGGATACTTTGATAACCTGTATCTGTGTCAATGTAATTCAACTGCAAATCTACTACGGGCAAATAGCCTGATTTTTGTAATGCTACATTATTCTTAGCGGCTTCAATTGCGCTTGCTTGAGATGCTAATAACGGATTTTCACTTTTGGCTACTTCAATCCAATCTTCCAACTCACCTTCTAACTCTTTATATTCAATATCATCACGTAACTTAGCAAGTTGAAGAGGTGGGGTATTCGTCATTTCTTTAAGCCCTTCTTTTGCTATAGTTAAAAGGCTTTCAGCTTCTATTTCATCTGCTTTAATTTGATCTAAGCGGGCTTCAACTTCATACAAGTCAGTAATTTTAATTAATTGTTTAGAAAACTGGCGCTTAACTTGAGCTAATTCATTCTCAGTCGCTCTTCTTTCTTGTTGAGTTAGATATAGTTGATCCTCAGCATCCAATACATCAAAGTAATGTTTAACAACATTTAAAATTAATATATGTTGTGCTTCAATTAATTCTGAAGCATATTGATTTTCAACTTCTTTAGACTGTCTCCATGCCCAAAACTTTCCAAAATCAAACACACTTTGCGTTAAAGAAATATTATACCGAGTCCCAGGATAACTTTTATTGCTACCACGAGGCAGATATCCCACTTGCGTGTTATCTGACCAATTACCTGTCGCACTTACTTGAGGCAATAGTTGTCCTAAAGCCTGTCCTTTTTGAGCCGCTCCGACTTCGACTTTTAATTCAGCAGATCTTAATTGAGGGTCTTCTTGTAGAGCTTGTTGATATGATGTTATTAAATCGTCAGCACATACTTGAGTTGCACCCATTATAACAGTTGCTAATAATACGTTTTTGATAATTGCCATATACCTTAGTCCTCAATAAAAGCACGGGCAAATGCATTGTGAATAGGTTTTGTCAAATATTGAAAAACGGTTCTTTCACCCGTTTTAATTAAAACATCAACCGGCATCCCCGGAATTAATTCTAGGTTAGACATTTTTTTTAGACTTTCCGGTGTTAACTCTACCACAGCTTGATAATAAGACTCCCCCGTTCTTTCATCTTTAAAACTATCGGGTGATAAATTAATAACTTTACCTTCTATTACGGGCGTCACGGCTTGTGCGAATGCACTAAAACGCAATTCTGCTATTAAACCTACCATTACTCTATCTATATCTAATGGCGATACTTTTGCACTGATAATCAACTCTTCTTTTTGCGGAACGATATCTAATATAGGGTGTCCAGGTAGAATAACGCCCCCTAGGGTATGCACTTCTAAGCCAATTACTCGGCCTGACACAGGCGCTTTTATATCGGTGCGCACCACCTTATCTTTAGTGGCTAACATGCGTTGGTTTACATCATACAAATTTGTTTGTGCTTCACCCAATTTGGTAGAAACCTCTTCTTGAAACTTCTTCTCTAGCTGCAATATTTCTAACTTGGCCTCACCCACTTGTATTTGAGAGGATGCTATTTCGGAAGCTAGCGCCGAAACCTCACCGCTATTAAGCATAAAACTTCGTTCTGTATCTCTTAACCGTTGCTTATCTGCAAACCCTTCAGCCAATAATTCTTTTAAATCTCTTACTTCTTCACTATAGGAAGCCACTAACTCTTGTTTACTTGTTCTTTGACTCTTTAAACCATCTATTTTAGAGTTCAATTGCCCGATTCTTTGGGTTAAAACAGCCATTTCACCTTGATGCGCATTTCTACGAGCAACAAATAACTGACTTTCCGTTTTTTTTGCTTCAATAATGCGTACATCTGATGTATCTTCAAGTGGCGCAGGAAAATGTAATGTTTTACTCCCATCTCTTTCGGCTTCAAGCCGAGCGACTTCAGCCGCTAGGGTAATGTATTGTCCTCTGACAATTTCTAATTGTGCTTTATTTTCTGTGCCATCTAAAGTGAGTAATAAATCTCCTTCCTTAACTATATCCCCTTCTTTAACGGCGAGTTGACTAACAATACCTCCGTCTAAATGTTGAACTGTTTTTTTGTGGGATTTAACACTTACAATACCAGGCGCCATGGCAGCCCCATCAATAGGGGCTAAATAACCCCAAACACCAAAAACACCCAGAGTACTAAGCAATACCCACAAGCCAAAATTACGTATAGATTTATCGTCAGTCTGTTCAAAAATATCGTCAGAAATAGATTTCTTTTGTTGATTTATCATGATTATTTTTGCTTAAGATTGATTAGAGTCTGAGGGCATAGTAGGCTGATTTACTTGTTGTAAATGGGCAATCACTTGATCACGAGGACCATAAACGGCTAATTTACCATCATTAAGTACCAACAACTTATCCACATGGGTTAATACATTTTGACGGTGGGTGACTAAAATGACAGTTACATCATTCTGCTTCATTGTTTGTAATGCATTCCCTAAAGCGATCTCACCTTGTTCATCTAAATTAGAGTTAGGCTCATCCAACACCACTAAAATAGGATTACCATATAAAGCGCGAGCCAAGCCCACTCGTTGTCTCTGTCCACCTGATAATGCGCCGCCGTTTGAGCCAATAACCGTATCGTAACCTTCAGGCAATTGTAAGATAAGGTCATGGACAGTGGCTTTTTTTGCAGCTTCTATTACTTTTTCAGCATCAATTTCACCAAAACGAGCAATATTTTCGCTGATAGTCCCTTCAAATAATTCAACATCTTGCGGAAGATAACCAATGTAGGGACCTAGTTCATCACGATTCCATTGAGAAACCTCAGCGCCATCTAATCTAACGGTTCCATTTGAGGTCGGCCAAATACCTAAAAGCGTTCTGGCAAAAGTCGACTTACCAGCCCCGCTAGGTCCTATCACGCCTAATAAATTTCCTGCTTCAATGGTTAATGATATGCCCTTTAAAACAGGTAATTTGCTACCTGGGGGGATGACCTCTACGTCATCAAATTGTACTTTACCTATTGGAGCGGGCAATGCCATTTTTTCAATATCTGCCGGCGTATTTAAAAACAATTCATTCAGGCGGTTGTATTGCCCCCGAGCATTAATAAAGCCTTTCCAATTTGCAATAACCATATCTATAGGCGCTAATGCTCTACCTAAAAGAATAGAGCCAGCAATCATTAAACCCGGTGTAATTTCTCGTTCAATAACTAAATAGGCACCTAAACCCAAAATGAGTGATTGTGAAGTTAATCGTACCACTTTAGAAGCCGCTGCAATAATACCGGCACGTGAACTGGCAGTTGATTGTAATGATAAGACTTGATGTGTTGTCTTTAACCAGCGACTTCTTATGCTAGTCATCATGCCCATAGCTTCAATCACTTCTGCATTTCGTAAATTTCTACTGACTTGTCCGCGACTTAAAATGGATTGGTAATTTGCCTCTGCAAGTGTTTTAGCAGTAGCTTTTTCGTTAATAATAGCAATAATAACTAATAGGATAGCAGTAAATACCGAGAACCAACCATACCAAGCATGAAAAACAAACATTAATGCAATATAAATGGGCATCCAGGGTGCATCAAAAAAAGCAAATAAGCCACTGCCTGTTAAAAACTGACGTAAGCCCGTTAAATCATCAAAAGGTTGAGTCGTTGCACGTTGCCCACCTGAGTAGAGTGATTGTTTATAAGCAATTGAAAAAACTCGTTGATTCAATAACAATTCTATTTTTGAACTCACTTTTACTAAAATTTGCGATCTTACCCACTCAATGATACTCATGGTAATAAAGAGAATAAAAACAATAAGCGTCAACATGAATAAAGTTGAGTTATTGCCTGTTGCCACAACACGATCATAAACTTGAAGCATATAAAGAGAAGGGACGAGCATTAAAATATTAATGATCATACTGAACCCCGCTGCTGATAAAAAAGCACTCTTACATTCTTTAAAAGCGAGGGTTAAATCAGAAGCATGGGTCGGTTTCATATAAAATTTATTTTTTAATTGTTAAAGGTTGCAAAATATTTATTGACTTGGTTGCAACTTGAGTTAACGGATTAACTCAGTCAAGGCGCATATATAAATACGAAGCTTACTTTACATCAACCACAGACTCTATTAGTTTAAATAATTGTTCAACACACTCTTTTTGTTGGAAGTTTTTAGCAATCAAAGCGCGGGTATTTTTACTTTGCTTTTCAAGATAACTTTGCTCCGCATTCAGTTGTTTGATAACTGAATTAATAAGATCTTGAGGATCAAAAAAGTTGAACAACACACCTGTTTTACCGTCTTTAATGAACTCTGTTATCGGACCAGTGTTTGATGCACAAATAGGTGCGCCTATTGCCATCGCTTCTAATAGTGACCAAGACAGTATAAAGGGATACGTTAAATAGACATGAGCTTTAGAGACCTGAAGTACAGAGCGATATACGTCGCGGGATAAAAATCCCACAATATGAACACGCCTAGGATCTAAAAATTCACCGACCTCGGCTAACATTTTTTGTAACCAACTACTGTAATCTTCTGGTTCAGGTCCGTAAGAAGCTTTTTCGTGACCCAAAATGACGACATGTAGATGAGGTCTTTTTGCCAACAATTCAGGTAAAGCGCGCATAAAAACATGAAAGCCACGGACAGGTTCTAACGCTCTTGATGCAAAGGTAATAACCTCATCGTCAGTCGTTAGCGTTATGTTCTTATTGGCAATAGTGAAACTGGCATTCGGATTAGGTTTAAAATATTCCGTATCAACGCCTTCATGAATGATGTTGATTTTTTTCTGAGCCCAATTAGGGTACGTACATTTCTGCCATTTTGTGGGCGTCCACCCTGCATCAGCCACCTCAAGTGCTTGTTGCATTGTAGTATTTTTTAAACGTAAACGTGAAGCATCTTCCAAAGAGTGGGTCTGAAATTCAGGATCAAAATTAAAATCTTGTCCGGTGGCATGATAATAATATTCAAAATAACAAATAATTTTAGTTTCAGGCCATACGTCTTTAATAAATAAAACCTCGCCCCAACCAGGATGGGCAATTATCACATCGGGTTTATAACCTTTCTCCTTAAGTCTTCTTGCAGCCTCTGCAACCGCTTCTCCACGTAATACTTTAGCTTCCATTTCTTTAAGTAAAGGATGTGTATTAACCTCTGATGTATGCAAAAATTTATAAGGTGCCACGCCGACACCTTCAAATGAGGCACTGGGTGGTTGTTTAAGTGCTAATAATTCGTGGCCTCCGGTTTTTACCAAATGTTTAGCAAGGTAACTAAATTGGGCGGGGAAGTTTTGATGTATGAATAGTATTTTCATGGGCGATTATTATTTAATTGAAAGATTATAAATTAATTACTAATAAAATAATGTATGTTTAAAGTATTCTGATTCGAGGCGGCATTGCTAAGCCCGCATAACTGTATGAGTCAAGATTTAAGTTTGGATTGTAATAGGGATCATCACTGATCAATTTATGCCATTTTATCATTAAACGATTTTGTTCCCGAATGAGTCTTCCTCTTCGTTCAGGAGTTAAATCTGCGCCACGACTAGCCGATTCCGCATGAATCAATTGGGCTTCAGGTGTCCAAATTATGCGTTTACCGAGGGTGCTTAACTTTAAGCAAAAATCAACATCATTAAAATTGACAGGAAAATCATTTTCATCTAATCCACCTACCGCCCAATAATCGTCCTGTTTACATAGCAAACAGGCTGCAGTCACTGCACTGACAGTGTGAGTGGTCTGATTATAACCAAAGTAGCCGTTATCATCTCTATACCAATCATTTCCTGTATGCCCCGCTAAACCATGCATACCCAAAATGACACCTGCATGTTGCACCATACCGTTGGGCCAGAGTAATTTTGCCCCAACAGCGCCCACATTAGGTCTTAATAGATGACGTACCATCCCTTTAAGCCAATCGGGCTCAATCACTTCAATATCATTGTTAATGAGGCCAATAATTGAGCTTTTAGCTTGCTGTACGGCATAATTATTAATTTTAGAAAAATTAAATGGCCCCGGATATTTTATGACCTGTATATTTTTCTGCTTAAGCTGGGCAAGATAGGCAAGGGCATCGTTATCGGTACTGTCATTATCTACTACTATAATCTCCATAGTAGGATAGTCAGTTTTTAGCAGACTCTCTATACAGGTTTTAAGTAAACCTTCGTGGTCACGCGTCGGAACAATTAGACTAACGCTTGGCCATGCGGTTGGATCAAGCCAGCGCAATGCTTGCACACCCGTAGTTAATAGTTCTCTTATTGCATTAGGTGCGAGCACTTGGTCACAGCGTTTTTGTGCTTCGAAGTTTACCGGTGTTAACGCCCCCTCACTGCGATGGTAAAGAACCCGAGGGATATGATGAATAGCCCCAACTGCATCACCAACAGATTGCACCGCTATCCACGGCCATGCCTCAGGTTGAGAAACATCCGGATAAGTAATGTTTAAATGCGCAATGCGGGTAGCGAATAAATGATGCAACGGTGTAGAGGCCAAAAACAAATCTGGGTCCCAATCGGGTTTAAACCAAGGTAATATCGGCTGTAAATCATCACAAACATAATCACAATCGGTATAAACTATTTGCACATCTGGGTTTTTAAATGCGGCAACCAACGCAGATAAGGCATCAGGTGCTAGGCTGTCACCCGTCATGATAAAACTGACAAGACCCTCGTGTGCACTCAAATATTTCTGTAATTGTTTAAACCACTGTGACGGCTTAATAAACTTTATTCTATGATCTTTTTTTTGAATTTCCTCAGTACAAATTAAAGCCTGCCAATGAGTATGCGTTTGCTCAAATAGACTCGTCAGTGTATTTTGTAAATTTCCCGACCCGGTAACAGCAATCAATAGTGGGGTTGAATCCCCCGTATGCACAATTTGCGTTGCAAAACGAGCAGACCATTGCGAATAAAAAGACAAATCTGTTGATACAGGGACCCGCCATTCATAACTTTCCATTACGGCTTGCAATAGTGTTCTATCTGGGGAAGTTAAGGGGAGCGAGGCAACCCAGTTTTTTAAAGATGGATTTGCTACCATGACAGTAACTGGGCTTCCCTCAAGAGCCTTGCCGTCAGTCGTTGCGACGATAATTTCATGACGATTGCCATCTGCCATCGTAAGCGGCAACGATAGGTTAAAACCGAAGTGGGTATTGGGATAGCCAGCGGCCTCAAGTTCTGCTGAATGAAGATTAGCGACTCCTTCGGCAACGACTTGCCCGGCTTCATAGGCAATAACCTTTTGATCTGTTTCTGTACCTAAGTCGTTCCAGAGCCAGCCTGTTAAGTTTAAGCCACCACTAACTGTGACATAGTTATAAAGAATTTGTTTGTGTGATTTTTGATCTTGGTAGCTAAATATAACGCCGCTTAAACGATGATTCTCGTTAGTAATCCAAACTTCAAAACGCGAAAAAGCCTGCCATTGGCCTTGCTTTAACGTAAAAATAAAACAATGATCCTTTGCGCATAGAGGGAACGACTGATCATTACATGTTAAATTAAGTTCAGCGCGGGCTGTTCCTAACCATTGTCCATCTGCTATTAAGTCTACTGATACCACTTTATCAGGATAGCGTAAATCACAAGCCCAACCATAAATAATATGCCCAGAGCGGCTTATTAATTGCCCTTTAAAAGGATAAGTCGACGTTTCTATGTTGTATGTCATGCTACGTTACAATCAAGAATCATGGGAAGATTAAAATCTTGTGCCATTTGCGCCACTGCATATCTTATATCGGCACGGGGTGAAAAGTTGGCAATAGCACTACAGTGATGCATCTTTAAAACCGATGGTATGTCTTCTGCGTTAACATGGCCGAGTAGAAAGACATTAGCCAATGCTTGAAGTTTTTGATTATTTAAAGTGTCGCCCAATACCATAAATTCGACTGATAACTCTTGCTGTTCTGCTTGGCGAGCATGCTCAATTAATTGTAAATATCCTTCCTCAAGCGAACTGGCCTTTAACACAGCAATCCGTATTGTATTATTAGCATGTCGTGAAAGTTTTAAAATGGGTGGGGGTTGTTTAACGGGCTTGTTAGTAAGTTTTAGCTCTTTAAAGCCTGTAAACCGTCGACGATATGCCTGCGCCATGTCAGTGGTCAGTGCACTTATTTTAGTTGCATGCGCTAACAAATTCTCTGATCGTTTGTGCCAAGAATCTATATCAACATATCCATACACTAATGGGCCTAGTTCTGCTACGCAACGATGACAGGCACTGTTATCAAGCGGATCATTACAGAGTACTGCATTGGCAACCAGTCGATATTTTCGTGGGCAATAGCCACTATAATCCACAAAGTTAAGCTGATAAGGTATAAAACCATCGGTGAGTTGATTTATTATCTCGAAAGGCCAATGACCCAATGAGTTAAAGTCGATATGTTTAAAGCCCGCCGCTAATATATCTTCTCTCAGCTCTAATGCTTGTTTAGGCCAATCATAATTAATAGTATCTATTCCGGAAATGCCGGAAACCATCAAGTTTACACGCCATTGGTCGGTTTTAATTTCAAGTGGAATCAGCGTAAATGTTACGCCTTGATGGGGTTTAGACGTATGCGTGTATAAAATTGCATGATAAGGCGGAGCCAACTGCGCCAATAAATGTCGTTGAAGCTTACGATATAAATCATTTAATGGTTTATCTGCCAAAAATTGTTCGTATTCTTCAGCATGTTGCGAGTAGCGAATATGAATACGGGGTATATTTTGATCCACTAGATATTTTTTTTCATGACCAAATGATCGACTGCCCCAATGCACAATATAAGTATTGGCCGCGCATACATTGCGAAAGCCGGCTTGGTGTACGCGCAAACAAAAGTCAGTATCCTCACCATAACCACGACCGAATGTCGCTTCGTCAAAAAAGCCAACCGCGTTTAGCGTTTCACGTTTAATATAAAGACAAAAGCCCACACCGGTAGGTATAGTTATCGGTACATTAGACCCTAAGTTCTTAAAAGACTGATCAATCTGAGCAGCGTCTTTAATTGCAAAGATCTGATTATTGTGCATCGTTTTGGGATAGCTAAGTAGTTCTCCAAAATTAGAGATGGGTGTTACGGTGCCGATCGTGCTGCATTGATAAGCGGCGTCATGTAAACGATCAAGCCAGTCACCAAAAACCAATGTATCCGCATTTAATAATATAACATCTCGACTGCTATCCAAAGCCAATGCAGTATTAACAGCACCAGAAAATCCGGCATTAATCGGCCGACAAATCAGAGTAATTTCATTGCGTTGTGCCCGTTCTTTTAATGCGTTAGTGAGCATGCTATCTGGGCTGGCATCATCCACAACGACCACCCGATAAGCCTTATGATTGTTAGAGGCCTTTATGGCATCTAAACAGTCTAGTGTATCTGTGCGTCCCGCATAGACGGGTACAATAATATTAATCTGCTTTGTCAGATGTGTCATGGATAAGGCGGGGGGATTTAAAGTATTACCCATAAAAGAACCACCCCATAAACCCCAACCGCTGAGACCTAAACGCAGTTGATGAAAAGAATCTGGAAGCTGTAAACGAAAGCCATTATAGCCATTACCCAGACCCGCTTCGGCCAGCAAAGGTGTGGGCATACTGAATTCTATAGAAAAAAAACGACCATCAAGCTCCACTTGTAAGCGTGATAATGGGTCGTGTTTGTTAATAGCCCAACCCACAACATGGTCGTCTTGGCGCCAAACAGCCCCCATTAATGTTATATTGGAAACTATTATCCATTGAATAACTTCAGACGAAAAACTAAGAGCAGGGGACGTTTTTAATATATTATGAAGTACTTGTGAGAAAGTACCGAAATGCTTCTTTAAATTAGATTCACATAAACGAAGTAAAGAAAAGGCTATCGTATGATTAAGGGGCAACATCAGGTGAGCCATTTTAAAATCATTGATAGCATCCTCCGTATTATCAAGCTGGGATAAAATAGAGGCCCTTACTAACAGTGCATTAATATCGGGTTTTTCTGTTAATCGACACGCGCGATCTGCAATTTTAAAAGCTAACAAAGTATCGCCTGCTTCTAATGCCTTAAAGGTGCTCTCTAATAGATCCGACAGATTTAAAGAATACTTTTGAACTAGTATAAATTGATCTTTGTTAAATAGTCGTGACTCCATCATAAAAAAAATCAGGGCAGTTCAAAGAAACTGCCCTGATTTTAATCCATTAAATAACTATGGAAAGTGAGTTACAAAAGGCGTTACACCGACCGTTGTAATAATACCACCGGCTACTGTACCGTTACTGTCGTAAATAAAGTTTTCGAAGTTAGTAACAGTAAGAACAGAGGCGTCAGTCAATGTAATGGTTAAAGTTGAACCCGATTGAGCAACATGCTGAATGTTTACATTTCTCAAGTCCAAAGTATCACCATTTGTTGTGACGTTACCTGTTGGATTTGTACCGCCATCTAAGATTGAGTTACCAGTATAACCCGTCGCCAAGATGACTTTATCAGTTCCAGCACCCGTATGAACTGTATCATTACCCGCGCCAACAGTAATTGAATCTTTACCACTGCCTGTAGTAATAGAATCATTACCTGTGCCCGTATTAATACTATCGTTACCGTTACCTGTTGTGACGGTATCATTACCCAAGCCAGTATTAATGCTGTCATTACCACTACCAACCGTTATGCTATCGTTACCGTCACCAGAATCGATAGTGTTATTACCGTTACCTGCATTGATGGTATCGTTGCCAGTACCTGACAGAATGCTATCATTACCACTGCCTGAAGTAATACTGTCATTACCATCACCAGAATCGATAGTGTTATTACCGTTACCTGCATTGATGGTATCGTTGCCAGTACCTGACAGAATGCTATCATTACCACTGCCTGAAGTAATACTGTCATTACCATCACCAGTAGACACTTTAACGCCCGCGCCACTTAAATTGATAATATCATTGCCAGCATTTGTGACCACCCAACCATGGAAAGCATTTGCGCCTGCTCCGCTATTCATGGTTAAGTTAACTGCGTCGTTAGTACTGAAAATGAGGCCATCCAATTTAGTCACATCAGATGCAACTAAGGTATTCAGACTTTGGACGCCTCCACTATGGTTAATTACAAGATTATTACCAGTAATATCAGCACGCACTAGAGTGTGTGGAGTAGCTGTAATATCGTTTACTTTATCTTTCCCATTGCTAGCATCACTTGTTAACATGGTAATTAACGCAGTACGAACGGCAGTAGGTAAAGTTGATCCTGCAAAAGCGTTTGTAATTTGTGAGACTGTATAATTTGTTGTTGCCATTTCCCCTCCTCTTATTGAGTAAATATAGGCACGTATAATTTAACAGTTATTAATAGAATTGCAAACAAATATTTTTATGCATTTTTGTATTTATTTTTATATTTATTTGTATTATATTTATTTAAAATAACTAATTGTTGATACTAAAAAAATACCTATATGAATTGTATCTGTGTTACTGGCACTTTTAATTCTGATTTGCAACAAGTTTTTAATATTTTGCAACACGCAGGGGTTCAATTAGCACAGTCAAACTTTACTAATAACGCCATCGATATCAATGCTTGGCATGAGCATGCTCTAAATCTTATAACTAACCAAGCCTTTAATTCAAATGATTCCCTTAATTTAGGCCGATTTATGGATCAGATGGCAAGTGATATCTTTCTTGATAATATAAAGTCCCCTGTTTGGGGCTGGGCTGATACCCGCAGCACAGAGCTGTTGGACTATTGGTTAGCATTTGAACCTAGAATCCACTTTGTGCTAGTTTATACCTCACCTGAGCAGATCTTGGCTAGTTCGATGAGCACGTCAACAGAACCTTTTTTGGCTGAACTGCTTATGGAGACCTGGCAACGCCATAACCAACAACTTTTGCGGTTTTATTATCGCAACCCACAGCGGTGTGTATTAATTGATGGCATTGAGGCCGTAAAAAATCCTCACGCCTTTGTTGCATTGTGTGAGAAACAATGGTCAATTAACCTCTTAACACCTTCTCAAAGTAACTTTTTTGTTGAATCCAGCAGTGATACATTAGCCCTTTATTTAGCAAAGCAAATCTGTGCAGACTATACCGATATTGTCGATTTAAAACATGAAATTCTAGCGACCCTTAATCGTTTGGAAGTTGCTAATGATACTCAGGCAAATTTAGCAATAACGAATCATGAAAGCCTTATAGACAGTTATCGTATGTTGCAAGATCGTTCAGAAGAACAGTCTGAAATACAAGCTAAACAAACAGCGATTGATCATTTATTACAAGAGCGTGATCAACTGATACAGCATGTATCAGACTATGATCATCAAATTAATGACTATCAAGTACAAATAGAAGCCCTTAATCAGACCTTAAATCAGCAAGGGGACATTGAAAGTCGATTAAAAGAGATTGAGCAAGAAAACGAATTACTTTTATTGCAACTACATCAAGTACAAGAAGAACTTGA